>QBMS01000056.1 GCA_003249095.1 Snowella sp. | reverse complement strand
TCTAAGCCTTACACCATACCTTTTTTCGCCTTTAATCAAACTACACCAGTGCCTGCTGAAACGGTGGGCTTAATTCGTCGTCACCCGAAAGCGGCTTGGTGGTGTCGTCATCCCCTGACGTTTTTAATGGAAGCGGCGGATGATATTTGTTATTCAATTGTTGACCTCGAAGATGGTTTTCACATGGGCTATCTTCCTTTTTTTGAAGTACGGGATCTTTTAAACGCGATCGCCAAAATTGATCTCACCGAATACGATAGTAGTCCAGAAGAAACGATCAAAAGACTACGAGCTAAAGCGATTAATCAATTAGTATCAGAAATCGCCCAAATCTTTTTAGATAAGGAATCTGAAATCCTAACAGGTAAATTTGATGAAGCTCTTTTAAGCCTTAGCCAGTATGCAGCTATTCTGAGTGCTATTGAAGAAAAAACATCTTATTCTGTATTTCATCATCCGAATGTGGTTAAGGTCAAAGTTGCGGGTTATGAGGTACTAGGAGAATTGTTAACGGAATTTTTAACAGCGATTTTTCATCCTACTAAAAAAGGACAATTAGTGACTTATATTTTGCCAACGGAATGGAGACCAAAAGCTGAAGAAAGTCATTATCAAAAAATGTTAAAGGTAACAGATTATATTTCAGGATTAACAGATTTGCAGGCGACGTTATTATTTCAGCAATTTCGAGGTATTTCTTTAGGTTCTTAAATTTGCTATAATCAAGTTTTACAACTTTTTTTCGTTTCAATTTTAATAAGAAAGGTAACAATGGACAAATCTCAGTATATAAACATTAAAAATTTTCGTTGCTTTAAAGAGCTAGAAGTTAATGGTTTTAAAAGAGTGAATTTAATTGGTGGTAAAAATAATGCTGGCAAAACTTCACTATTGGAAGCACTATTGATTTATTTCTATCCTGTTACTCAAAGTATTATGGCACTTAAAAATCTTAGAAAGGAATCTTTAGATGTAATAAAAAAAGCTCCTAAAGATGCGTGGAAAAGTTTTTTTTATAGCCAAAATACAGAGATTCCTATTGATCTTGAGGGATACTTTGAAAATTTTAGTGAACAAAAAATCAAAATATCTGTGTCTCAATCCTTAAAATCTATAGTAATTGATGATGAAAATAACGAAGAAGAAGGTATTAAACAGATTTTTAATTACATTACACACACTGACTCTCCTTTTTCAACACTCGAAATAGAACAAAAATCAAATCAAGAAAAACCTTATACTGGAAGTTTAGTTGCTCATAATAGAGGCTTCATATCAAGCTTAAATGATGAATATAGTATTCCTTTTATACCATCTTCATTCCCGCACTCTAGTGAAAATATTGCCAAACAATATGATAAAATTGACTACGAAGGAAAAGGTGGAGAAGTTCTAAGAATTCTTAAAATTCTTGATCCCTCAATTACGGGTCTTCGCACATATTCTTTTATAGAGCCAACCTTATATATTCAAACCAAAACCCAAACTAGAGGATTACCAATTTTCTTGTTTGGAGATGCAATATATCGTGTAACAGCTATTATCTTAGAACTTCTCAATACAGAAGAGAATATTTTGTTTATTGATGAAATAGAAAATGGCATTCACTATACTAATCAGCAGAGTTTTTGGCAAGGCTTATTTAGTCTTGCTGAAGAATTAGATACTCTTATTTTTGCGACGACTCATAGCTTAGAAATGATTAAAGCCTTTGCAGAAGCAGGAAAAAATTTCCCCGATCAAGGAGCCTATTTTGAGTTAGCTTATAGCCCAAGAACCGATAATATTGTTGCCATTAATCGAGATATAGAACTCTTAGAGTATGACCTTGAACACGGCAAAGCCATAAGAGGAGAATAAATAATGACCAATAGATTAATTGTCGAAAGTAAAAACGATAAGATTTTTATTGAAAAGCTTATTCAAACCCTTAATTTTAATAATATTGAAATAGATAAGCCCATTTGTATTGATAATTATGAATGCTTAGAAGGATTAAGTGAAAAATCAGTCACTAATTCTCTCAAAAGTTTATCTGCCAGTTTGCTTAAAAATGATATTCAAAAAATTGGAATTATTATCGATCAGGATAACTTAACTCGACAAAAAAGATTTGAATTCATAAATAGTTGTATAAATGAAGTGTTTGAAACATCCACTTCTCTTGATAATTTTAATAAATTAATTACAGCTACAAATAAAGATAAAATTTCTGTTCAGGTAGGATGTTATTTTACCAATGTTGATGGACAAGGCGAACTAGAGACAGTTCTTAAAGCTATTAAAACTCAAGATTCAGACTATGCTGATTGTTTAGAAAGTTGGCGAAGTTGTATAGAAAAACAGTCAAAAAATATTTCAGATAAAGATTTTGATAAATTTTGGATCAGTAATTATATTCGCTATGATACTTGTTCACCGCAAGAATCTAAACAAGCAGGTAGGAAATGTACCATGAGTGCATTTGACTATGTATTAAAAGAAAAAAGTCATATTTTTGATTTTGCACACCCAGTTTTAGATGGACTGAAAGAATTTTTAAAACTTTTTAAAGATTAAGAAAAACTATAGATCAAATGTTAGATCAAGCCAATTCATTAATCTATAAAGTCGGTGGCAGTTTAGCCTTTAATCATCCGACCTATGTTATCAGAAAAGCCGATAAAGAACTGTTAACGACTTTAGAAAATGGGAAGTTTTGCTATGTTTTTAACTGTCGGCAAATGGGTAAATCGAGCCTACGGGTACAAGCCATGCACCACTTACAAGCGCAAGGAATGGATTGTGCCTCGATTGATATCACCAGTTTAGGCAGTGATCTGGATCAAACCCAGTGGTATAACGGCATCATGACCCAATTATTTTTAGGTTTTTCGTTAGCGGGAAAAGTGAATTTAAAAATTTGGTTACGAGAAAGAGAAAATATTTCTCCCGTCCAAAAATTAAGTCAATTTATTGAAGAGATTATTTTAGTTCATACCAAAGGACAAAAAGTTTTTATTTTTATTGATGAAATTGATAAGGTTTTAAGCTTAAAATTTTCTTTAGATGATTTCTTTTCCCTAATTCGTTTTTGTTATAATCAACGTGCCGAAGATAACCGTTATGACCGCCTTTGTTTTGCTTTATTTGGGGTTGCGACTCCCTCGGATTTAATTCGTGAAAAAACCCAAACGCCTTTTAATATTGGTCAAGCCATTGAGTTAACAGGATTTAGATCAACTGAAATTCAACCTTTAGCCATCGGTTTAGCTAAAATTGCCGATAATCCTCAGCTAATTTTACAGGTGATTTTAGATTGGACGGGAGGACAACCTTTTTTAACCCAGAAAGTTTGTTATTTGTTATTCCAATTAAATCAATATATTACAGCAGGAACAGAAAAAGAAATTGTTGAGCAAGTTATTCAAGATCAAATGATTCATTTTTGGGAATCCCAAGATGAACCTGTTCACCTTAAAACAATCCGCGATCGCCTACTTCGGGATGAACAAAAAATAGGACGATTACTAGGACTCTATCAACAAATTCTTAAAATGGGATTTATTGCGACGGATGATAGTCCCGAACAAAGTGAATTACGTCTATCAGGATTAGTGGTGAAACGTGATGGAAAATTAATCCCCTATAACCGTATTTATCAAAGTGTTTTTAGTCTGGATTGGGTCAACAAAGAATTAGAAAAAATTCGTCCCTATTCTGAATCTATCCTAGTTTGGGAGACTTCAAATTTTGAAGATCAATCTCGCTTATTGCGGGGACAAGCCTTAAAAGATGCTCTCCATTGGTCGGCAAATAAAAATTTAAGTAATACAGATTATAAATTTCTCAATGCAAGTCAAAATCTAGAACAACAAGAAACCGAAAAAAATAATTCTATTCTCCAAATCGCTAACCAAAAAGCCCAACGTCGGATTTATTTCGGATCGGCAATTTTATTCTTTTCAATTTTGGGGTCAATTATTGCCATTGGATTAGCAGGAATTGCTTCACAAAAACAAATAGAAGCCCGTAGGGGAACGGAATTACAACGAATTGCCGACAGTGCGGAACGACAATTTTCCTTTGAAGAAATTAACGGTCTTTTATCTGCCATGCAAGCGGGACAAGATTTAAAAAAGATGGTCAAAAAAGAAGATGTTCTTAAAGAGTATCCCGCTACAAGTCCCCTTTTATCCCTGCAAAAAATTCTCAATAAAATCCAAGAAAAAAATAATTTACAAGGTCACAAAGAGGAGGTAACAGGGGTTGCTTTCAGTCCTGATAGTCAAAAGTTAGTAACGACTTCTAATGATCAAACTGCCAAACTTTGGACAATTCAGGGGAAACTTTTAGCCACATTTATCGGGCATAAAAGTAATATTTATAGTGTGAGTTTTAGTGCTGATGGTCAGACAATTGCAACGGCTTCTAAGGATCAGACCATTAAGCTTTGGAATTTACAAGGTCAAGTTCTTCGCACCTTCAAAGGACATGAAGACTCGGTTTATTCAGTCACGTTTAGCCCTGATGGTCAGTATTTAGCGTCAAGTTCGAGGGATAAAACCGTTCGTCTCTGGGATTTGCAAGGAAACACGATCGCCATTTTAAAAGGCCATCAAAAGTCCATTGATGACGTTCAATTTAGTCCCGATGGAAAAAAATTAGTGACGGTTTCACGGGATGGAACAGTTAAATTGTGGAATTTACAAGGTCAATTATTGCAAACTTGGGGAGATGGAAAAACGGCATTTTTTGGCGTTAGTTTTAGTCCGAAAGGAGATAGAATTGCAGTAGCTGCCGATGATACAACGATTAAATTATGGAATTTACAGGGTCAATTATTAACCACTTTAAAGGGACATCAAGAATTAGTAACAAGTGTCGTTTTTAGTCCCGACGGCCAACGATTAATTTCTAGTTCAAGCGATGGAACAGCGAAAATTTGGAACCTACAAGGTCTGGAATTAAAGACGTTACGGGGTCATCAGGAGGGTGTTCTAAAAGTTGCGGTGGATAGGACGGGGCGACACATTGCTACTGCTTCTGAGGATGGAACGGTGAAATTGTGGGATTTGACCCCCAAACCGATGTTGGGTTTTCGATCGCAAGATGCTCGCTTAACGGGGGTGGCGATTAGTCCTGTTCGATCTTTGTTGGCGGTCGTGACGGAAGATGAACCGTTGAGTTTGATCAATTTTCAAGGGCAATTGCAGCAAACATTTCCTATTACCACAGCAGGAATCACCCAACTCAGTTTTAGTCCCGATGGTCAACGCTTAGCGACAACTTCGAGCGGAAAAATCGTTAAAATTTGGGATTTACAGGGAAAATTACTGGGACAAGTTTCTCAAGACTCAGGGCGTATTTATAACTTTGCCTGGAGTGCGGATAGTCAATTGCTCGCGATCGCCACCAAAAGCGGTAAAGTTTCTCTCTGGAAAGTCGGTCAAATGCCACCCACTCAATTATTAACCATCACCGCTTCCCAAGGTCGAGTTTATGGCGTTAGTTTTAATCCTAAACAATCCCAATTAGCCACAGCATCCGAAGATAAAACAGCTAAACTTTGGGATTTAAAAGGCAATTTACTAACAACATTAAAAGATCATCAAGACTCTATTTATCAAGTTATTTTTAGCCCCACAGGGAACTATTTACTCACCGCATCAAGGGATGGAACCGCTAAATTATGGAACAATCAAGGGACGTTTCTCAAGAATTTGCAGGGCGATCCTTTTCCTGTTCAAAATGCTAATTTTAGTTCCGATGAAAAATGGATAGCAACCGCTTCTAGTGATGGAACGATTCGTTTATGGGATATTCAGGGGAATTTACGGGGAGAGTTCAAAGGACAGGAAACTTCCTTAATGGCTCTCGCTTTTACGGCGAATCATCAAGAAATTATCACAGTGGATCGGGAGGGAACCGTGAGGGAATGGCCCGTTGAATCAGAGTTACCCCGACTGACGCGACTGCTCAAAGAAGGTTGTCAGTGGTTAGGGGATTATTTGCAAACCCATCCCCAGGAACGGAAAAAACTGCCAATTTGTTCACCTTAAATTTTTAACCATTGGGATTATTCAACTAATAATTCTGATCGACAGATTCTTGAGAAGAAATAACATCGGGCAGCGATCGCCTTAATCCGTAAAGCCAAACTAAGCCTAAACTGCCTAAAGCAATTAAAACCAAACTAATGACCTGGGCCATTTTGAGAGGGCCTAACATTAAACTATCGGTGCGTAATCCTTCAATCCAAAATCTTCCTAAACTATAGGCAATTAAATAGGTAAAAGTTAAGGTTCCTAACTTTAATTTACTTTGATATTTTAATCCCCAGAAAAATAACCACACTAATAAACTAAAGACACCGATATTCCAAAGAGATTCATATAAAAAAGTTGGATGAAAATATTCAAAATTTACATAGTTTACTGGGCGTAAATTGCGAGGAATATATAGTTTCCAAGGTAAATTAGTCGGGTCTCCAAATGCCTCAGAATTAAAGAAGTTTCCCCAACGGCCAATGGCTTGACCCAAAGCAAGAGAGGGAACGATTACGTCGGTAAGTTGCCAAACTGAAATTTTTTGAACGCGAGCAAATAGAGTTGTTGCGATCGTGCCGCCAATAATTGCTCCATGAATGGCAATTCCCCCTTTCCAAATAGCGATAATATCTTCTGGCCGTTGAGCATATTCTGACCAATTAAAGAGGACGTAATACAGCCGAGCTGAAGGAATGGCCGCAACCACTAACCAAAGGGCCAAATCTGCAATTAATTCAGGATCAAAATGACGACGTTTAGCGAGAAATTGGGAAAAACTAACACCAAGCAAAATAGCAGTGGCAATTAATAGACCATACCACCGTAAGGAGATTGGCCCCAATTCAAAAAAAATTGGCCCTGGGGATTGAAATTGTAAGGCTAGTATCATAATTTTTATTTAGTGATGGGTTTTTAATCAAGCTTTCTCTATGGATTGGTCAACCAAAACCCTACAAAATCTTAATCGTATTTGTACCTGTAGATTTGGCCTTAATACCGTCCAGAGATAAAGCAATCCTACTTGTATTCAGGATGTTTTTCAACCACAAAGCAAGTACCATACTGATTAATTTCATTAATTAATTGGTATAACCGTCCCGATCGCTGACGATTAAATTTAAAAATCAAACGGGGTAACGCTTCCGTAGAATCTCCTTTTTCCTGGGGTAAAGCATGACTTTTTTCGATTTTACCTGAGATTAAAATATCCTGATAATCTTCATTAAATTTTTCAATAATATAATCTTCTAATTCCCAATTCAATCGCATCACCAGGGTATCATTAACTTGACGGCAAGAATGATAAACACAGTAGAAGTTTTGGATAATGCCACAGGCTTCTTCTAAGCTATTAGTAATGGTATAAAGACTGAAATCATCCGCACTAATTAATCCTTGTTCCAATAAATTTTCTTTGAGATGGGATTGCCAATTTTTCCAATAATCTCCATCGGGTTCATCAATTAAAACTAAAGGAACTGGGCCATATTTTCCTGTTTGACAAAGGGTTAAAGTCTCAAAGGCTTCGTCCTGGGTTCCAAATCCCCCTGGAAATAGGGCGATCGCGTCACTTTCTCTCAAGAAAAAAAGCTTACGAGTGAAAAAATATTTAAAATTAATTAGTTTAGGATCATCAGCAATAAATTCATTGGCAATATTTTCAAAGGGTAAATCAATATTTAAACCAAAGGAATGTTCTTTCGTCGCGCCTTCATTGCCTGCTTGCATGATGCCTCCCCCTGCACCTGTTAAGACCATAAAACCCAAATCGGCAAGACGACGGGCAAATTTGACCGCTAATTGATATTCAGCACTCTCTGGCATGATTCTGGCGGAACCAAAAATAGTGACTTTTCGAGTGTGGCGATGGGGATAAAAGGCAATAAATGCTTTTTCTAAATCCTGAAGGGTGGCGGTTACGATTTTCCAGTCTGCTCGATCAATTTCTTCCCTCGCCATCCACATTAAAACCGAGAGCGATCGCTGAATAAGTTGGCTATTAGGATGTTCGGGTAATTGCTTTAAGAATTGGCTTAGGGCTTCTACAAATTGGGGATCAAGGCTCGATTGTGGAAGTAAGTCCATTATTATCCTAGAAGAAAATCAAATTGAAATAGGAATATTAATATTATTATAGAGGCTTTTCGCGCTTGTACGAGCATTGAGGAGGAAGGCAGGAATGCGAGAAGTTTCGGTTTACACCTTTTTTCCAAAAAATAATTTAATATTGCCAACAAGTTAATCAATTCTTAATAAACCACGACAAAAATTAACCTTCTTTAAACTGAAATAAAAATAGGCTGATTCTCTATGTTTTTATTTTTAACTAAACTTAATGCTGGTGATGGTGCGGACTTTCGGGGGTCGTTATTGGGGCAACGGGCTGATGTCCTTGATGACCATTAAACCAAGACATACTGACTCCTCCAAAGGCAAGCATTCCCATTGACACAAATCCAGACGCGATCGCCCCCATTGCCACCGTCCCAATAGAAATCACCCCCATCGGTACTATCCCGATCGCAATCACGCCCATCGGTACTATCCCGATCGAGATATAACCCGTTGGCGTAATCCCAAAGGAAATTAGTTTCGCGTTTTGCCATTTAAACGTTTTACCAGTAGTATTTTCTGAGCATTGAGAGGTTTCTGATTCTGGCTCTAGGGAGGTTTTCATCGGTTATTCTTGCCTATTAATCACAGATTGCTCCAGCTTAGGCAAAAAGGAAGTACCCCGTCAAAAGACAGGCTGTCAAAGTTGTTAAACGATAGGACGATCAGAATTTAAAATCTCTGAATAGTTAGAATCAAGCCCAATCATCAAGATCCTTTAATGATCAAGAGACTGGGCTTTGATAGATATGTCTGGTATTCAATCGGAGCGGCGGGATTCGAACCCACGACCCCCACTACCCCAAAGTGGTGCGCTACCAAGCTGCGCTACGCCCCGAATACTCACAAGAGTCTTATCATACACCGATGCGGTCTCAATTGACAACAGGGTAATAAATTATTTATTTTTTGCGATCGCAATCTCCTGGAAATCTACAAAATTTTTGTCATTTGCCGATCATAAAGTGCATCCAGGAAAAAGGCAGGGGGATTTTTACGACAAAATTTGGGGTTTTCCACACTAAACAAACCGATTCTTCCTTTGGCATGATGGCAAATAGGTAAGTCTTTGGAGAACAACCATGAATTTCTCGTTAGAATCGCTTTATAGCTGGTATCGTAGTATGATTCGCAATCCCCAGTATCGTTGGTGGATTGTCCTGGGGACATTAGCTTATCTGTGGAGTCCCATCGACTTTTTACCCGATATCTTTCCCATTATCGGTTGGATTGATGATGGACTATTAGCAACATTATTAGTCAGTGAAATTTCTCAATTAGTCTTAGCTCGTCTCAAATTAAAAACCGATGGAAAACAAACCGCTAAACCGATTGTAGAAGTTGTCTCTCCAGACTAATTTATTTTAAATTTTTATGTATAATCAGTATTTTTAGGTGAGGCTTTCTCACCTTTTTTTGTAATATTGGAGTGTTGATTTGAATCCATTCTCTATTAAAATTAGTCTTATTATACTCGTTTTTAATGAAGCGTCTATTGTCGAAGACTATCTCTCAAAAATTCCGATGAGACCTGACTTAGAAGTGATTATTGTTGACGGACAGAGTGATGATGAAACCGTTGCTTTATGTGAAAAAATAGAACTAAAATTTAAACCAAAGATTGTCATTTCACCCCTTAAAGGTCGGGCAAATCAACTAAATTTTGGAGCGTCCCTCGCGATCGGGGAAATTCTCTGTTTTTTACACCTAGATAGTCAGTTACCCTCGAATTATTTTACCCAAATTGAAGAACTCTTATCCCGTCCCCAGGCGATCGCAGGAGCTTTTTCCCTAGCCATTGACGCACCTCAGATTTCCTTTCGATGGTTAGAAAAATTGGTGAATTGGCGATCTCGTTATTTTTCTTTGCCCTATGGTGATCAGGGATTATTTCTAACAACATCGGTATTTAAGAAAATGGGAGGATTTGCTCCCATGCCGATTATGGAAGACTACGAATTTGTTCAGCGACTCAAAAAGCAAGGGACAATCCACATTTCCCAAGCTCCTGTATTAACCTCTAGTCGGCGATGGCAAAAATTAGGCATCCTCAAAACAACGCTGATTAATCAGGGAATGATTTTAGGCTATTATTTAAAAATTCATCCAGAAATCTTAGCACGTTGGTATCGCAGCCCCCGATAAGCTGCCCGACGAAATCCATAAACTCTGTATAAACTCATTCAAAAATAATGAATATTACCCAATGTTTACATACTGCCATTCTGATTACTGATCTCACCAAATCAGAACAATTTTATAGTGAAGTACTCGGATTAGAAAAAATTGAACGAAATTTAAAATATCCTGGTCTTTGGTATCAAGTCGGAAATTACCAAATTCATTTGATGGTAGATTCAAAATTTCAAACCAAGTTAAGTAATTCAGAAAAATGGGGACGCAACCCCCATATCGCCTTTTCTGTGACCGATCTCAATCAAGCGATTATCCGACTCCAATCCTTTAATTATCCTATGCAAATGAGTGAGTCTCGTCCTGCATTGTTCACCCGTGATCCTGATGGAAATATTATTGAAATCAATCAAATATCAAGAAAAAATGCGATTTAACAATACTTTTTCATGATTTATCCCAAATTTCTATCCTAAAAACGACTGGTGACTCCGAAAAAAACTTGTGATCCGATGACGGAATAAAGTATAATTTATAAAGTTCAGTCTAGGGTGGCTGGCGGAATGGTAGACGCACCACACTCAAAATGTGGCGACTTCGGTCGTGAGAGTTCGAGTCTCTCGCCGCCCATTAAAATTAAACATAAAGTACTAATTTGCCTCCCATTTTGAGAGAGCAAATTTTTCAGATAATTTCATCATGGCGAAACTCAGCCTGGGAACCCGACTATTTTTGTCTCACTTTATCGTGATGTTAGTGGGACTCGGTAGTTTTGTGGTGTTGGCGAAACTGTCTTCCCCGAAAATGTTTGTTCTACGCCTAGAGCAACTAGAGCATCAAGGATTTATCACCGTGCGGTCTGCTCGGACCTATTTAGTAAAAGGCTTTGAAACCGCTTGGAATGGGAGCGCGGTTTGGTCTATTATTTTTGGAGCTAGTGCAGCAGGGGGATTGAGCTACGTCGCCGCCGAGCGCATTATGAAACCCCTAAACCAAATGAAAGCCATTACCCAAAAGTTTGCCGCAGGAGATCTCGCAGAAAGAATGCCCGAAAGTGTTATTCCCGAATTCAATCAATTGGGTAATAGTTTTAATCGCATGGCCAGCAGCCTGGAAGGAGTAGAACAACGACGGCAGGAATTGATTAGTGACCTCACCCATGAACTCCGCACGCCGTTAACCGTAGTAAGGGGCTATTTAGAAGAACTGGCAGACGGTAGCATTCAACCCAATTCAGAGCTTTATTCGCGGTTAGTAACAGAAACCAGACGATTAGAACGCTTAACGAGGGATTTACAGGAATTATCTAAAGCAGAAGCGGGTTATCTCTCTATTAATCTTCGTCCCATTAATTTAATAGACTTATTAACAACGTTGGTTGAAAAATTTACCGATCAATTATTAGAAGATGGCCCTATTTTAAAATTAGATTGTCCCGATGATATCCCCCAGGTAATGGCAGATTTAGACCGTACAGAACAAATTTTGGTGAATTTATTGGGAAATGCGATTCGTTATACGGAAAAAGGAGAAATTACCCTAAAAGTGTGGCGCACTAAACAAGAGGTCTGGATTGCGGTCATCGATACGGGCATCGGTATTAGTGCAGAAGATTTACCCTTTATTTTTGAACGGTTTTGGCGGGCCGATAAGTCGCGATCGCGTTATTCAGGAGGAACAGGCATCGGTTTGGCGATCGCCCGTCGATTAGTCGAATTACAGGGCGGAAAGCTCGAAGTAACGAGTGAAATCGGCAAAGGGAGCGAATTTCGATTTTGTTTACCAACGGTTTAAGAAAAATTCTAAACATAAAAAATGGGCCAACCTCGATAGGTTAACCCATAGACTTGGGAACGCACTTGAAAAACTAGCTCTGAACGACTAACTTCACATTAGCGTTTTGAAGACCACGCTGTTTCACATCAGTCAGAGTCTTGTTGACGGCGTATTTTTGATTAATAGAGTTGATCAACTCAGTTTGATTGTGCTTTTTAGCAACACCCCAGAGATCAGCGATCAAGTCAAAAGACCCATCACTATTGCGAGACCAACCGAGATCATATTCGCCATCTAAAACTGCTACGAGGTCGGCACGAACGCGCTGGCCATTGTAGCCGCGTACATCTGCTTCAGACTTGATACTAATACCTAAGTCACGTAAGGACGTTTTGAGAATTTCGGCATCAGTGATTTTAGTACGCAGAGTGCTAAAGTGAGACATGGTGGATTTCCTCCAAAGAAAACAGAAGTCAACAACAACAATTTGAGAGTCAGAAAGTGCCGTTTTAAAGTTGTGCGTAATGCACACGGCCTGTTTTGGGAACTGCCAGCCTTAGAAATATTTAAGGACTAGCCTTTGCTCCTGTTGGGATCAGGAGAAAGCTTGTTAGAACTCCAATCGCTGATATTCAGCAACGGAGGCAGAAGCAGGTCGGGCGCGTTGTCTGGCCCAATCACGTAGAGAAGTTACCTGTTCCGTCATTGTTCGAGAAAGAGGAAGAGTCGATTTAATGGCAGCAATAATGTCAAGTTGGGTAAATTCCCGATCTTGAGCAAACGCTTCATACATCGCGGCGATAATGCCTTGTTCGATCTCTGCTCCCGAAAAACCATCCGATACCTTAGCTAGTTGGTCTAAATCGAAGCGATTAATGTCAGACCGCCGTTTGCTGAGGTGAATCGTAAAAATATTTTGGCGTTCTTCCTGGGTGGGTAAATCCACAAAGAAGATTTCATCGAAGCGTCCTTTACGGAGAAATTCGCCTGGTAACCGTTCTACTCGGTTTGCGGTCGCCATCACGAAGACAGGAGACGTTTTTTCCTGCATCCAGGTCAGGAATGAACCAAAGATGCGACTAGAGGTTCCGCCATCGGAATCGGCTGATCCAGAATTACCCGCAAAAGCTTTATCTAATTCATCAATAAAGAGGATGACTGGGGAAATAGACTCTGCCGTTTTAAGCGCGTTTCTCAAATTGGCTTCGGAGCGACCGACCATTGATCCGTCATAAACCCGTCCCATGTCCAGCCGTAGCAGGGGTAATCCCCAGAGTCGGGCAGTGGTTTTGGCAATGAGGGATTTTCCGCAACCTGGAACGCCTAAAATTAGCATTCCTTTGGGTTGGGGTAATCCATATTCCCTAGCCCTTTCGGTAAAGGCATCGGAACGGTGGGTCAACCATCTTTTGAGTTCATCTAAGCCGCCGACGGAAGCGATGGTTTCATCTTCTTCGATGTATTCCAGTATTCCGTTACGACGAATGAGTTGCTTTTTCTCAGAAAGAATAATGTCAACTTCAGATTCGGTCAGTTGTCCTGCTTTAACGTAGGCTTTGCGATAAACTTTTTCCGCTTCGTCCTTGGTTAAACCGAGGGTCGCTTTGAGTAACTTTTCCCGAACTTCTGTTGTTGTACGGTGAGTCCGAGTTTTTTCCAGTTGCTCCGATAGGACTTGATTCAGTTCACTCAGATCGGGCAGGGCAAAGTCGAGAACAACGACATCCTTTTCCAGTTCCAGAGGGATTTCTTGATAGGGCGACATCAGTAGAATCAATTTATCCGTTCCCTTAAAGCTCGCGATCGCATCCCGCAACCAACGAGTGACTTCAGGAGAAGTAATAAAAGGATGGAGATCTTTGAAAATAAAGATTCCTGATTCCCGATGGCGTACAACCCATTCAATGGCCGCTTGGGGGGAAACGGTATTATGTTGAGGCTTTTCCTGCGGTTGGCCGTATTCTGTAAATCCGTGAGTCACCGTCCAGACAAAAACCCGATGATGTTGCGTCTTGAGTTGGGCAACTTTTGCGATCGCTTGCTCTGCCCGTTCTTCTTCGGACGTTACAAGGTAGATGAGAGGATATTGAGCTTGAACTAGAATACTTAGCTCTTCTTTCATGGTATCGACCTGGGTGGTTGAATGGACGGATTTCTCCTAGAGTTTGATCCTTTAACAAGGAACAAGAGCCTCTTTGGTTTGCTTTTCAGTTTGAGCAGGAACAGCTTCGATAACCTCTAGGGGGAAATCTTCTGTCAGAACACTGGGTTGATCCTTCAGAGAACGCATTTGTCCTTCACGCATGACCAGAGCGGCATCACATTCGGGACAAATATGAACTTGGTGGGTTTTCCCAAAGGTAGCAGCATCGACCGCTTCGACCTTATCGGGATGTTTCAAATAAAAGTCGATAGCCTTTTCGACGATCGCCGACATGGACTCAACATCAATGGCGGAACGAATGCGTAATTGGCGATGAATGCCTGGCGGTAAATAAAGTGTGACCTTTTGCTTATCTTGCATATCAGTCTTGATTAATGTACCCATTGGGTATTGCCCTAGAATAACTAAAGATACTTTATTCTGTCAAGACAGTAAGCCTCTATGACAGCATTGTTGTAATATAACTTAACAATTGTTACGAAGACCCGCACGAGAAAGCTATCTAGGATTTAGCTACAAAACCTAAATTCTATGGAAATTTGGGCGATATGAATCACAAATTCTGGTTGGAATTAATTTCTCAAACTTGTCCCATAGAACAACTCTTCGGTTTTCACGGTCACTACCTGGGGCGGCGTAGCATCAGGGGGATAGAGAAAATCTAGGGTAACTTGTCGCTGTTCCCCAGGGGATAAATTCAAAGTCAATAGAGGATCGCCCATTTGTCCTTGGCGTTGGGTCAGATGGAAATATCGGTTTTGGGCTTGACCGCGATCATTGATATAACTCATTCTCACCGTTCCTCGGAAAAATACCTGTCCAGTAGGACGGGGAACGAAAAAGAGGCGATCGCCGTATTGATCTTGTTTAATGGGAGTTTGGATAGTGAGACTCACACTCTGTCGATCAGAGGTTTTGTTACGGAGAGGGAGAGTCAATTGGTAATGTACACCATAGTTGCCGTGAGCCAAATAAGCCGTATCAGGATAACGAGCCAACATCTGCGCACTTTGAATTTGCCTGGTTCCGTGAGTTCCCACATTTACCGTACTCAGGGGATAGGAAAACGCCCCTCCCCTTTGGGGAATACTAAGATATTTTCCTCCCTGTTTATCCACCAGTTTGGCTACCCACTCTGTCCCGACCGAAATTCCCGCAACCCTTCCATATATCGGTCGATCGGGGCCATTGGGATTGATTTTTGCGATCGGCGTAGGAGCCTTATCCCTTGGAGAAGCTAAGCGACCCCCCATTAACATTGCGCGCCATTCCGCTAAGGTGGGTTGCCGATATTGAATGGTCGGCTTAGTCGTACTCGCCACTTCATCTCCTGGTAATATCTCTGGGATAGCAAACATCGCCAGATTAGCCATATAAACAGGCCCACTACTCTCTAGGCGCATATAGGTAGAACGGGCGTTACTGGCATTAATGGGCAGAATGAACAGCATCGCACTGCTCTGGGGAGCGATGGTGATTTGGCGGGGAAAATTGGGTTGAGTAAATCCCCTAAGAATATCGCTCATCAAACGGGAACCTGGCCCTGAAAAGACTTGGCCAAAAGGGTCTTCTACCTGTCGGGGTAAATCAATGAAAGGAGCATCGGGAGAGGTTAGATAACTCGCTGCCTGTAAAACTTTAACCGTAATAAAGCGATTACTGGGATTTTCAATAATCACTCCCTGATAGAGAGTCCTATTATCTCCAACAGGACGGGCGATGTGATGGGCAAAGAGATCAAAACGACCGTTTAAGGTTTTATTTAAATGGGCTGAGGGGTCATATTTGCCAGAGGTTGGGAACGTAGAGAGTAAAATCCCTTCCGTCTGGACAATTTCTGGACTATTACTGTTAAAAACAGGAACGTCATTGAGTTTGCCTGATAAACTGCGAATCTCTTGGGGTTGGGTTAAAAATTGTGCATCTGGTAGGGGCAAAGGAGCCGTAACAACTTGAGCGACCATGAATGAGGAAAGTAACGACAACATAATTCAAAACTACTTCTGGATTTGACCAAATTTGGTTTTTTGTGATGGCTAATAACTATCGAATCGAGTTAACATTTCGTTTCTGGGCTGATTTAGGGATGCGGTTGCCGAATCTCTAGCATCTCTACTAGGCAATCTGATTCAGATAGAGTTCGGATAGAACCATGCCAAGCCGATTTTGCGAGAAAGAAAGTTAACTTAACCGAAGTCTTCGCTTTAACTGTATGTACTTTAGGACTAAAAGCCGACAATTGCAAGCATTAAAAAGTTCCCACCGACCTTGGATGATTCTCAAATGAAATTTGAAGTGGAGACTGATGACTAGCTACGGTAAAATGTATAAAGGAAAACATCTTGATACTTTATCGTCAAGATATGTTAAGGTGTTTTGTAAAGAAATATTGCAAAAAAGTAATCAAAGGTTGACATATGCCATTTACAATTGATTCCGCTCGTAGCATCTTCCCTGAGACCCTCTCGGCTGATGCGGTTCCCGCTACCATCGCACGATTTAAGCAACTCAATACGGAAGATAAATTAGCTCTGATTTGGTTTGCCTATCTAGAAATGGGTAAGTCCATTACCGTCGCCGCTCCTGGAGCCGCCAGCATGGTTTTAGCGGAACCGACCCTCAATGCGATTCGCAAAATGTCTCCCCGTGAGCAAACCCAAGTCATGTGTGATTTGGCGAATAATGCAGATACTCCTATTTGTCGAACCTATGCGGTTTGGTCTGCCAATATCAAATTAGGTTTTTGGTATCAATTGGGAGACTGGATGGCTGATGGAAGTGTCGCACCGATTCCCGAAGGTTACCAACTTTCTGCTAATGCTAATGCAGTATTACAAGCTATTCGAGGGCTAGAATCGGGTCAACAAATAACGGTTTTACGGAATGCGGTGGTTGATCTGGGTTTTGATCCGAATCAATTGGGTGGTTATAAAACGATTTCGGAACCTGTGGTTGCTCCTACCGAGGAAGCAAAACGTACCAAGGTTGCGATTGAAGGGGTTACGAATCCAACGGTTTTAAATTATATGGATAATTTGAACGCCAATGATTTTGAGGTATTAATTGAATTATTTACTCCCGATGGTGCTTTGCAACCTCCTTTTCAACGTCCCATCGTCGGCAAAGAATCTGTCTTGAAATTCTTTAAAGAAGAATGCCAGAATCTTAAATTAATCCCAGAACGTGGGGTAGTTGAACCCGCTGCCGATGGTTATACTCAAATTAAGGTGACAGGAAAAGTTCAAACGCCTTGGTTTGGTGCAGGAGTCGGTATGAATATGGCTTGGCGTTTCTTACTGAACCCTGAAAATAAAATTTTCTTTGTTGCGATCGACTTATTAGCTTCTCCTAAAGAACTCTTGAATTTGGCTCGACGCTAATATTTAAGAAAACTAAAATTTTATATTTTTTGAATTCTCGACGTATCTTCCCTATCAATCAATTAAGGGTTAAGGTACGTTTTTTCTTGATGACATAGAACCACAACAGAAAATATTATTAATATTATTTGTTATGTTTATGTTAGAATTAAAAGAAAATAGTAAAACTTAAAAAATAAAGTGAGCGAAAACACCTGGTCAACAACGGAACAAAAAATAGCTGAATCAGCATTTAAAAAAGCCTATGAGCGTGAAACGGCTGCATTAATCCAGCATATCTACGAAAAGATAGAAGAAATTAAGGAAATTGATTCGCTTTGGAATCTACATGATTATTTAAGTGCGAAACGACATCAAATAGACGGGAGATATGACTTTAGATATCCTGTTTTGATTTTTGTTTTTTCCGATCTTATGAAGGAAGGATGGCTTTTGCCAGAGGATTTGGAGGGTTTGGATCAGGATAAGATTTCTAAAATAACGGTTTTATCTCGTATATAGCAAAATACTAAAGCTTATATTTTTGACAGCAATAACTATTCGGTGGTGTTTCATGCTACACATTTTGAGTTGTCTAAATTTAAGCTTTTTTTTTCAATATTGTCATCAGTTATGGGCTTCTATTCCTAAGCTGTTCCTTATCTAAAACGCATACAGGCAAGGGGCTTAAGCCCCTTGTTACAAAACTTTCAGCAAAATTGTTATGCAATCTAAATTCGTAACAGCTTATCGCATTTACCCTCTGATTCGTCAGGAATTATAAATCGGGCAGTTGGGTCAGTTTTTCTTGCCAATCTCGGATACCTTGTTGGGCGATCGCGTAAATAGAGGATTGATCACGGGGGACTAGTTTAGCCGCCGCGATCGCGTCTTGCCAATTCCCAACTTCGGCACGACCCTGGGCAATTTCCAGAATGGTCTGACTCCAAAAAGTGATTCGGGTTTGAGCTTCGGGATAAACAGGAGACTGGGGAGAAATCTTTCTTAATTCGCCGATCGCCCTGATAAAATCCGAGGCTTGGTGGCGTTTGAGGTGAATTTTGGCTTCTTCAAAAATGGTTTGATCGGGTTTAGGGGATGATGGAGACTGGGCGAGTTTGCGTGAACTCCGCAAGGTAAACAGGGCTATTGCGAAAAGAACTAAGGGAATTGTTAAAAAAATGACTCCCAATTTTAGCGATCGCGGTAGATCGCGGAAAGAAAAATTGATAGGTTTGCCCAACGGTTGGGGACGGGAGCGTAATGCAACAGGCTTCGGGCGGAGGGTGACAGGTCTAGGTTGCGGGATACGGAGGGGAGGGATTGGAGCATTTAATTTCCTCGGCAGAAGAGCCTGTTGACGAGAGCTAATATTAGGACTGAGGATGATGAGGGGATTTTCCTCTCTATGATCCAGGCGATCGCGTAAAAAGAATTCCAATAAATCCAAATTTAAAGCATCTTGATAATAATGGAACGCATCCCCCAACGCCGAGGCCAATTCTCCCAAATTTTCCTGAAATTGATTAAAGCGGACAATCAGACTAATTCCCCGTTGCCTAGCTTCTAATAGAGTTTGACCACTGACGGGATTACTGCCCTCGCTAGAAATCAGGTCTAAAATTAACAACGCAGGAGAATTGTTTGAGACCTCAAATTTTTCTAACAGCGATCGCAGATTAAGGGCTGTATTATCTAAATTTTGGGGATCGGCATCAATGGGCAGTAAATAACTTTGACCATTAGAGTGACTGCCATAACCCTGAAAATAAATAATATTAGGAACTTTACTGGTACTTTTTAGGAGATTATGCCGATTGGGATAAATGGCTTTCCCCTGACCTAATTTTGTATTGTCCGTAAATAAAAGAGCCTGTTTTTCAGACAATCCCAGATCGTTGCGTAAAAATCGCTGTAATGACCAAAAAGTAGCCTCTGCCCCATCTAAATGCGGTAAAAAGCGATAATGGCCAATACCAATGGTAATAAATCGATAATTTTCCATTGTGCAATGTCTAACAGAAACGCTTAGAATAGAGAGATTGTCAATTTTGCGAATTTTAAACCGATGGCTTGTCCTAAAAAGAAAACTTCCAAATCAAAGCGTGATAAACGCCGTGCCAACTGGAGAAACCTCGCGGCTGTAGAAGCTCAAAAAGCTCTCTCCTTGGGCAAATCCATTTTAACGGGACGCTCTAACAGTTTCGTCTATCCCCAACCCGAAGACGAAGACGAAGAATAACGAAAGGGGACGGACTCAGGGCAGGTTGCTGTCCTCTTGTCCTCTCATTGATTAAACTATTAAACCATTTTCTCTTTAGTTGGCAATTTGTGGTAAATGTTAGGGAAATTTTTTAAGAAACCAGACCCTTCCCTCGGTGATCGCGTTCCTCCTGGGCAACATCTCACGGAAGGTTTTCCCGTTTTGACCTATGGCCCTACTCCAGAGATAGATTTGGAAACCTGGCAATTGAAGATCTGGGGTTTATCGTCGCCTTTGGTTCTGTCCTGGTCTGAGTTGATGGCATTACCACAACAAGAATTTACGGCGGATTTTCATTGTGTTACCCGTTGGTCTCGATTGGATGCGAAGTGGACGGGAATAAAAATTACGGATTTATTGAATTTGGTGAAGCTTGATCCCCAGGCGACCCATGTTTTGCAGCATTGTTATGGGGGTTATACGACGAATCTGCCGTTGTCAGATTTTGTTCGAGATGAAAATTTTTTGGCGTTTCGGTTATTTGATGAACCTTTAGCACCTGAGCATGGTGGGCCGTTGCGATCGGTTGTGCCGCATCTTTATGCCTGGAAGAGTGCAAAGTGGATTAATGGTTTAGAGTTTTTAGCTCAGGATGAAGCGGGCTTTTGGGAACGCAATGGTTATCATCATCGCGGCGATCCTTGGTCGGAAGAAAGATATAGTTAACGATTAATATTTCTTGCGTTTAATCACATGATCGCGAGTTTGTAGATAATCAAGGGCGATCATCTTGGAGACTAGAATCTGAAAGGCGATCGCGTTTTAGAGGCCAAGACTTTAAAGGATATATTTGATTAATCTATAGATTTATAACATTGAGGCGATCGCGTTTTTCTTAATTGGAAAAGTGCGATCGCTCTGTAGATTTCGTGACAAAGAAAGAGTAGAGATTTCAGGGATTGGGAGAGACTTTTCAAACGTCCTTTAACTTGAATATTAAAGCTTTAGAAGTTTAATTTTCAAAATCTCTAGTATCTCGACTTTAGACTAAAAAAGTAGTCAGAGAGGAAATAGAATGACATTGAGTGGAAAATGAGGAATGAAGAAAAAATCTCAAATTCCATCTAATGAAAATAGAAAAGTTGAAAAAAATCCGTCAAACAGCGTATCAATTGTTGGGTAACGGCAAAGATGCAACGATGGATTTAATGGACGCAGTGCTAGTGACGGGAAATGTGCATTCCTTTGCAGAACTATCATTATCCCCAGTATTTCGGAGAAAATGGTCTTCCTGTAGGAAACGATGGAAGATTGTCGCCCAATTCGTCGAGGGTTAATGAAACTGTATGGGAAATACCTCTAGACAAAAGAGTGATTCTAGCAGGAGAGCATACATCGTGGCCAAGGTTAGATGCCAAAAACCTCAAGGACAGAACCTACGAACATGGAGCGAAAGTAATCAGAGGTAAACCAATCACCTTGGGGCATGGATACAGCACCATAGGATGGATACCAGAGCAAGAGGGCAGTTGGGCATTACCGCCATGCCATGTAAGAATTACCAGTTATGAAAACGCCTTAACCAAAGGAGCTTTTCAACTGAAGCAGGTGTGCAAGCATCTAGGAGTAAGACCCATTAGTTTGTGGGATAGTGAATACGGATGCGCTCCTTTTCTCAAGCTAACAAAGGATATTGCTGCGGATAAAGTAATGCGACTTCGTCCTAATCGTTGTATATGGGCGGCTCCTCCTCCTATCATCAACAAGGGAAAGGGAAGACTCAGGGATAGAGTACGGGTTAAAGAAAAGTAAAAATGAATGAGGGTGGGCAGATTTCCGAGTGGCAGAATATAAAAAAATCGAAAAGTGGTGGGAACTGGTAATGAGTGCTTACTTGATGGTGAGTCTTCAGTCAGAAGCCTTGAATAAATCCAGTAAGTTTCCTGATATATTAGCTAAATCTGCTGTTAGCAAAACCTAAAATAATTTGATTAAAGCCGTCAAACAAGCTAAACAGGAAATTGCTAAAGGTCAATCTCAACCGATGAATGATGAAAAATTATAACTACGCTTGAATTAGTTGCCAGAAAAAGTACAGAAAGCTTCTCAGATGTAACCTAACCTTCTATATTAAAAGGTAATCTCCGTTCAAGCAATAATTGTGAAACGCATTTCTATTCTTGGCTCGACTGGCTCCATCGGGACTCAGACCCTCGATATTGTCACCCAATATCCAGAAAAATTTCAAGTGGTCGGTTTGGCCGCAGGGAATAATATACAGCTATTATCTGAACAAATTCGCAGCTTTCGACCAGAAATAGTTGCCATTAGCCATGAGTCTCGCCTCAATGAACTCAAAGTCGCGATCGCCGATTTAAACTACCAACCCGAATTTGTCACAGGCGAAAATGGCATGGTAGAAGTCGCTCGTTATGGCGATGCAGAAAGTGTGGTCACAGGCATTGTGGGATGTGCAGGCTTGTTGCCGACGATCGCCGCCATTGAAGCAGGAAAAGATATTGCCCTAGCCAATAAGGAAACCTTGATTGCAGGCGGGCCAGTGGTTTTGCCGTTGGTAGAAAAACATGGAGTCAAATTATTACCCGCCGATTCAGAACATTCTGCCATTTTTCAATGTTTGCAGGGCGTTCCCGACGGTGGACTGCGACGCATTATTTTAACGGCTTCGGGGGGCGCGTTCCGTGATTGGTCGGTGGAACAGTTGCCCTTTGTCACGGTGCAAGATGCCCTCAAACATCCCAATTGGTCAATGGGGCGCAAAATCACCATCGATTCGGCAACCCTGATGAATAAGGGTCTAGAAGTCATTGAAGCCCATTATTTGTTTGGGGTAGATTATGATGCGATCGAGATTGTCATCCATCCCCAAAGCATTATCCATTCCCTGATTGAAGTGCAGGATACCTCGGTTTTAGCCCAATTAGGCTGGCCTGATATGCGTTTACCCCTACTTTACGCTCTTTCCTGGCCCGATCGCCTTTATACAGATTGGGAACCATTAGATCTAGTCAAAGCGGGGAATTTAACCTTCCGTGAACCCGATCATCATAAATATCCCTGTATGCAGTTGGCCTACACGGCAGGTCGGGCGGGGGGAGCGATGCCTGCGGTTTTAAATGCGGCTAATGAACAGGCGGTGGCTCTCTTTTTAGACGAAAAAATCAGCTTTTTGGATATTCCTCGGTTAATTGAAACCACTTGCGATCGCTTTACAACTCAAAATACTACTACACCGAGTTTAGAGGATATTCTTTTTGCTGATCAATGGGCTAGGGAAACCCTACTGAATGCTAGTCAATCTCTCCAAAAGGGCGATCGCATCATTTCCGTTAGCTAGAATCGAAATAACCTATTAGATGACAGCAAACCCTATGCAAATTGTCCTTTTAATTGGAGCGGCGATCGTTGCTTGGTTAATTTTTGGTTGGTTATTAAATGTCATTAAAGTTAGCCTAAAAACAGCGATTAGTATTGCCCTAATTGTCCTCGTTTTGCAGTTTGCTTTTGGCATTAGTCCCGAAAAACTTTGGGCAGAAATTTTAAATCTTCCCGCGATGATTCAAAAAATGTTGCCCTCTAATCCAAAATAATGATTTCAGGTTATGAAACATTCACCAGCGATCGCGATTACACCCGCAACATTAAACCCTCAACTGAGTAATCGCAATTTTCCCTGAAAAACAAATATCCACATCGGTTCCTAAAGTGCGATCGCGTTTGGCATATTCTCCCCGATAGCGGTAGGATTCTCCGTCTATTTCGTAGGCAACGGGCAGAGGATCGGTACTCGGTTCACAAAAAACGATTTCTGGAGTCGGTAAACCCTTTTCGAGGTGGGGTAAATTTACATTCCAAAAATGTTTAGCAGGTAGGGGCAATGTCCATAATTTTTCTAAAACATCGGCTGTCCAGAGGCTGGCGAGTTGCCAATCAATTTCTAGAGGACGCTTAATCCAATGGGAAAAGGCGATCGCTTTAAACCCCAACATCGCCGCTTCTCGAACGGCGGCAACGGTTCCAGAAATATAGGCATCAACCCCCAAATTTCCCCCCGCATTAATCCCCGACAAAACCCATTCAGCCTGGGGATGGAGATGAGTGAGTCCTAAACGGGTGCAATCGGCGGGAGTACCCCCAACAGCAAAGACGGTTGCGGAACGTTTTTCGACATGGATGGGGTTATAGGCTGTAATTTGATGACCACAGCCCGAATGGTGTTCCTTCGGCGCGACAATCACTCCTTTACCTTGGACTGCTTGGCTCAGGGCCAAAATCCCAGGGGCATCAATGCCATCGTCGTTGGTGAGAATTAGGGTCATAAACTTATAGCAACTTATAGCGGGGGATAGGGACATCGACAAAATTCTATGGTACATCCCTCCATCTTCTGAAAAGAATTTTCTGTGAAGGGGTCGTTATTTATGGAGATTGTCGTGGGCGATCTGGGTTGAATCGGTAGATAAACGCTTTCTAGAGATTCAGCCTGCTTGTGAGCAACGAATTGGTTGACAGCAACATCGTGTCTTATTGAAAGATAAATGGCGATCGCGTTATGTTTTTCTATATCATTAAATTAGTTTAGTGACTCAGGCATAAATTATGACAGTTGCCCTAGAAAAAAAACATTACAGCTTTGAGGAATATCTTGCACTCGAAGAAACGGCAGAGGATAAACACGAATATCAAGATGGAGAAATAGTATCAATGACAGGCGGAACAACGGAGCATAATAAAATCGCCCTCAATTTTGCCTCGAATTTAAAATTCACCTTAAAACGCAAGCAATATGATATTTTTATCGGTGATGTAAAACTGTGGATTCCAACCTATCGTCAAGGAACATACCCCGATGTAATGTTAATTGAAGGGGAATCTATCTATTACGGTAGCGGAAAAACGACTGTGCTGAATCCTTCCCTAATTGTTGAGGTTTTATCAAAATCGACCCAAAATTATGATCAGGGGGATAAATTTTTCTACTATCGTTCTATTCCTCAATTTCAAGAATATATTTTGATTAGTCAGGATCAATATTATGTGATGCAATTTAATAAAACTCAGGAAGGAAAATGGTTGTTATCTGAATATATGGGAGTTAATTCTATCCTCTCTCTCAATTCAGTTGAATTTCAAATTTCTTTTCCCGAACTCTATGAAAACGTGATATTTGATAAATCACCTAATTACTGCTGATCTATTACTCTAGGAAAACCCTCGTTATATCTAAGCTCTAGACTCTCAT
>QBMS01000055.1 GCA_003249095.1 Snowella sp. | reverse complement strand
TTTTGCTAAACCTCTTTGAGTATTTTCTTGGTTTTGCCATGCCGTTAGTATTCTTTGGCGTAAATCTAGCGAATATGCTGCCATATCTCATTAATTTCTTTAAGTTTTTTTCATGTTACCATACTTATAGCGGGTTTGAACGAAATTTGCTGTAAGCCTGACAATGATAACAGTCTAAGGGAGAAATTTGGCGATCGCTCAATAAAAAAGATGATGGAAAAAGTCAGAAAAGATAATAGAACTATAATGCCAATGGTAAAAACTGATATTTGATTGTGGTTAATCTGGAAAGAATATATCGTCATCATTCCATCGCGACTTATTGTATTTTTCCATGCGGAATAAATCTTATTTCAATGCGTCTTCTTGTTTCGTCTGCTTTGCGATTTACGGGAGCAAGATTTCCAGAGGAAAGGTATAATTGTCCTGCGGAATAGGCACGAAATTTAATATCTTTTAAACGCTTTGTTTTTTGAATTTCTTGAATGACCGCTAAGGCTCTCATTAGTCCTAAATCTGCATTAGATCCTGGATTCAAAGTGTTAATAGTAGTTTTTCCGTTAGCGATCAATTCGATTTTTTGATCAAGATTGCTTGTTTTATTGTTTGCTTGTCCGTCTGTATGTCCGATAACCTGAATAAAATCTATAGCCCCTTCTTTTTCTTTGATAGTTTTTTCGATTTTTGGAATAACTGTTTCACGAACATATTTCTTTAATTGAGGATTTAATTCTGCACTACCCGATTTGAATTTAAAATTGCCTGATCTTTCATCAATAGTAATGGTAGTTGCACTTTTTAATTTACGATTTAATTCTTGGGATTGGAGTAAAGCCAGTAATAAAAATAAACTCAGGATCATGAACGCATTAGACATTAAATCTGTAAATGCGGGATAAATATTTAAGGTTTCGGGTTCTTTTTGGGTTCGGGTTCTTCGGTACATGATTAATAACTAGAATTGATTATTGCGTTGATCTATTCCATTACTGGCGACTTCGGTTAAATGGGAGAGTTGGGTATTAATTTGTTTTAATTCAAGAACAGATTTTTCGATGTCTTCATAAAGATGGGATGAATTTTGTTTAGCTTTTTTATTTTCAGCTACCATCCATTGAATTAGCCTAGTTAATATTGTATTAAGTTTATTTGAATGAGCTTTAATAATAATTTTTAACTCATTCAGTTCAGCATTATTATCTAATTTATCGAAGTGCAGAATGAGTTGACTAAAATCTGCTTGAGTCCTTTGTAAAGTATCTGTATTTTGTTCAATATTTTGACAGACTCTTTCAAGATTACTGGAATTATTTTCTAGCTTTTCAGTGATTGAGCTTAATTGTTGTTGATTAAATTCTATGAGGTTTGCTGAATCGATACCTAGATTTTCAATAATTTTAAGTTTAGAGTCGGAGTGATTTTCGATTTCCCTAATATGACTAATTAAAGTATCTAGTCCCATTCTCATATTATTTAAGTTAGCGACATATTCTTGAATACTTTGGGAGACTGTTTGTAGGCTAGTGGAATTATTGCCTAGTTGCTTGTTTAGATTGTTACCAAGTCTTTGAATCCCTAAAATTAATTGATTTTGATTATTTTTAGTGACTCCTACCAATTTGAATAATTCTATTTGAATGTTATTAAGTTTTTCCTCTTCTGTAACTAATCTTTGCTGGTTAAGAGCGATAATTTCAACGGATTGTTGATTAAGTTTTTTAATGTCTTCTCCTAAGCTGTTGATTTGATTAATGGAGGTGTGAAAGTCCTGGGCGATCGCGTTTATGGTTTGAGTCGAATTATTTAGGTTGGTGGCAGATTCAGCAAATTGATGATGAGTTATGGCTAAATCCTGGGAAGCTTGGAGTAATTTATCGGCAAACTGGCTATTTTTAATAGTTTCAGCGGCTTCCATAAAGCCCAGGGAACTGTCTTCAAGTTTTTTAGCGGACTCGTGTAAATTTTCGTAGGTTTTTTCGGCTAAATGTGTGGCTCTCTTATTATTGTCAATAATTTCTTTGACGTTTTCCTGAAGAATTTCGGTGGATTTAGCAAAAGCTTCCTGATTTTTATTGAGATCGACCATTAAGTTATAGGAATTTTCCCCATTGCGTTCAATATTTTTAGAGGCAATTTGAAAAGTTGCGGCTCCGTCTTTAACTTGTTGGGAGGCTTCTTTCAATGAAATTGCACTTTCTGAAATAGTTTTTACTTGGTTTTCTAGGGAAGAAACTGAACTTTGAAAAATTGTTGCACTATTTAATAGGGTTGAAGAAAAAGGCTCTAGGGATTCTTTTAAAACTTTACTGAGCAATTGTTCTAGATTATTTTGTGTCTCTTGATTTTGGGGATAAAGTACGCTATTGAGTACGCTGTTTAAGATTGATTTTATCTTAAATTCGAGATTAATTTCTGGTGTAAAATAGTCATTGTTTAAGTAATTTTCTAATAAATTGAATAAATTATTTTTAGCAAATTCCGTATTATAAATAAAATTAATAATCGTTAAGATAGCACTAAATAATATAGCGACTAAACTACTAACAAAAGCAATACCCATGCTTTGTAATGGGGCTTTTAAATTCCCGACTACAAAGCTAGAACTGGTTCCATCCTGGTTAATGATGTCACTAATGTCGCCTAAGTTGAAGGTGATTCCTAAAAAGGTTCCTAATAAACCAAAGGTGACTAGAAGGTTGGGCAAGGATTTACAAAAATAATCCCATTTATCATAACGTAAACCAAACATTTTTTGTTCGTTATAAAATGTTTCTAATAAGGCTAAGGTGTTTGTGAGCTTTAGTCCTACGCTGGCTTTTCTGAATGATTCTTTGATTTTAGTGATTTTAGCTTCACTTTTATTGTTAGCAATATCGTTCGTTATCCCTAAAATCTTGTTATATAAAGAAATTCTAATAAAAAATGCGATCGCGCTGGGGAGAATGATAAAAAGTATGATGAAAATGATGAGACTGGGGGGAATTAGCTTTAGCCGTTCAAACATAAATACTCCTTTATGTTGGTTAAAATAGTAGTAATCAATTTTATGGATTTTACTGTGATTTTATTCAATTTTATGCACTGTTAAATATATTTAAATTGAAATTATAGCATTTTATAAATGGTGTTGTTTTCATCGGTTTTGTTAACGATTTGGATAAATTCTTCTTCTTGTAAGATTAGGAGGCGATCGCGGAGAGGTTGTTTATCACATTGGAGGTTTGATAGGAGGTCTATAAAACTAGCATTTTCATTTTTCCTAAGATAATATATGATGCCGAGATCAATTTCTTTTGGGTTAATAGTTTTAGCAGAGGATGCTGGCATTGAAGTTATATTTTGAGATGCTAGATTATGGAATGATTGTAGATTTATTTCTGGAATAATATCTTGTTGTGTAAATTCGCCAGGTTCTTCAATTTCCCATACGTCAAAATTAATAGTAATATTTTTAATTTTGGCAGGTCTAACTAATTTCAGAGTGCCTGAACCAGGATGAATAACAAAAATATCACGATTTTCATCTAAGTTACGCATGATATGACTAATATAAGGTGAAGTAATATTAGGAATTAACCAATATTCTCTGTCTATCTCAAACTTGAGATAGGATGCTTGAGAATTATCAATACAACTTTCTAGTTGTAGAATTCGACTAAAAGTTGAATCAAAATCTCCTTGAATATGTTGCTTGGTTAATTTCAACGGTTGAAAACGTAAATCATTAAATAGATCACGATTTTGGTAATTAAACTGCGTTACAAGTTCTTTAATTTGAGGCGATAAAAAAAGTGATTTGTATTGAGGAATATTTTTAATTACTTCGAGTAACTGATTAAACTGAGGATTAAGATAAATTTGATTATTAAATTGATTTTCTATTTGTTGCTTTAATTTTTCTACAGTATTTTGAATACTTTTAATTTGTTTTTCAGAGTCTTCTAAAATTTCTTGAAGAGTTTCAATTTGTTTATCATATTCTTTAAATAAAGAGATACAATATACTGAAAAAATAATTCCGCTTACGAATAATACTCCTAATCCAATAAAGATAATTAAAATAGAAAAATTTGTTGGTTGGTTAGTATTTTCTTGATATTGTTTAGAAGGTGTAACCTTTGGTGATTTTATGAGAAATGGAAATTCACTAATCCCAACGTCCGCAATCCAGTACGGCCCTTTATTTTTATTGTTGAGGAGGCTAACTTTATACCAACAATATTGCTGAAATATTGGCTTAGAACTAAGCACTTTTAGCTTATCTTTTGCAAAGAGTTTGGGGCCTAGTTTACTATTTTGATTTGGTTTTTGCCGAAGTTTTGCGATATTAGTTTTTACTGTCAGCACTTTAATTGTTTTAGGAATAGCAGGACAATCTTTTGCCAAACTAGGAAAAGAAAAAGTCGGTAGAATAATACTTGCAATAATAATGAGAATATATTGTGAAATTTTTTTCATATTTTATCGAAGTAATTGATCTAGTCCTTGAATTTTAAGACCCAAAAACTAGATCTTGTCTTGCAAATATTTATTGTTGTGTAAATTCTCCAGGTTCTTCAATTTTCCATAATTCTGTTTCAGTAGTTTTAAGTTTTGCTGGTTTAGTTAAAGTGAGTTTATTTGTTCCAGATATAATAGAAAAAATCTCAGGATATTCATCTAAAATCGTATGAATATTTCCTATATGGGGCGAGGCCAAATTAGGGATTAACCAATTGTCTTTATCCAGAAGAAATTTTAGAAAAATAGCTTGAGTAACATCATTTAATATTTCTAGTTGAATCATACGACTACCATCTTCTTCAAGATATCCTTGACTTGATACTTTAGATGGATTAAGAGGCTGAAACTGAGAACCATTAAAATAAGCTTTATTGTGCAAATTAAAATTTGTGATAATTTCATCTAACCGTTGGTCAACTATCAACATTGCATCATGATTTTGGGAAGGTAAGATGATATTACTATCCTCAAGATTATTATTATTATTATTATTATTAATACCAACAGAAAAATCATTATTGACAGGAGTTGAAGTCAAAGAAGATTTAGGTACTGACAATGCAGATAAATTGATTTCCTTTAGTTCCATTATCTCGTCTAAAACCTTTTTAAATTTGTCTTTACTATATTGACCATATGAATTTAATTGATTATCGTATTTTATTGAAATTTGATTCAAAAGCTGATTATAACTTTGATTTATTACATCTTTCATTTTTTGTACAGATTGTTTTTGATTAGCATTAATATCACGAAGAAGAATAAATAAAATTATTGCAATTAGTATCTGAATAATTGATAATACTAAGGACAATAAAAATTCTAAAGAAAAATCATTGTTGGGGAAATCTCCAAGATATTTCTTTTCAATCCAAAATGAGCCTTGAGTTATATTGTTATTTTGTGGTGAATTTTTATTTTGTGGTGAATTTTTATCTTGAGCTATATTGTTATTTTGTGGTAAATTTTCCTTTATATCAGAAGTAAGTTCTGCTTGATACTTACAATTACCTATCTCTGATTCCTCCGTTTTTTGAGCAGTTTGATTGAGTGGATTTAATCTGTAACCTTTAGATAATTTTGTAATTGTTTTTTGAGATGTTTTTTCAAGAAAAATATGGGCTGAATCTTCTTTAAGAGTAAGAAAATTAGTATTCTCAGGAATAGGGGGACATATCACATTATTTGAATTGTTCTTACCACAACTCGTTATTGATAATGTGATAAAAACAATCCCCGAAAATGTAAATAAACGTAACTTTTTCATGGCTATCTCCTTAATTTACTGTTTTAGACCATCGGTCGGCGAGAACATCTAATAAAGATTTAATTGTGAGCAAAAATGGAGGCTCTGGCTCAAATTCTGTGATAGGGCCTTTTTTACGGAGACAAACTTGAGTAACAGAGGTTCGTAAAAGTGTTCGTAAATCATCTGTTAAAGAAAATAACCCCCCCTTTCCGAAGTTACGGAGAGGATCAATTTCTTCAATTTTTTCATCTGTAATAATTGTATTAAAGTTAGCAATATAACGCTCTAATTCATTAAAAGAAGTAATCCGAAAATCCTCAATATTTTCCCAGGAACCTGGTAAATTAAGACGCTGATCCTCCGTAAAGCTTTGACCATTAATTTCACAAGCTTCACCCAAGAAAGGATAATCTTCTTGTTTTTGATCAAGACCTTTAAGTTTTTCTCCATCAGGCGATACAACCAAACCGCCACAAGCTTCATCTTTTGGATAAGTGGAAATCGTCATCAAATCAGGATTGCTCTTTAATCCAGAGGCCTTTGTCAAAATGCCATCCAGCAAAATGTTTATCTCTGAATTTTGATCATACTGTCCGCTAGTGCTTAACCAGTGCAGAAACCGAGAACCATTTCCACCAACTAATATGGAGGTAACATCATCTCTCCGTTTCAATGTACCTTCCTGATTAAGCTGTTTTTGAACTAGACCGAGATAGTGATATAACGCACCTAATGCGAAAGCAACCAAAGTTCGGAACTCCCGATTGCGTTGTCTCCCGACATTAATTACATACGAATCAGTTCGGAGCCTTTCACCTTGAAATCGTAAATAGGTATCAAAAGCAGCATTGAAATTCGTTTTGCCAGAGAATGCTCTATGAAAACTATTAGCTGCTTGGGGAGATAATCCAAAAATATCCCCAACAAAGGCTAGATTTGGTTGTAAAATGCGGTGAAAAATATCTCGCCCTGCATAGGGAACGGAAGCTTGATGAATGAGAGTATTTTCTTGCCAGATGGATATATCTGATGTGCCGCCTCCAATATCAACACAAGTTGTATGAATGAGATTTTTATTAAGTACATCGGCAAAAAATTGAGCAAAAGCAATACTTTCTGTACGAATGGGATCATAATCAGCAAGTTTATGAATTTGACCTGTTACGGCTGTCAGTTTTTCTAATAGAATTGTCCAAGTGTTCGCGTAACCATTTCGTTCTTTACGAGAGAATGCTGAAGGATAGGAAATGCCCCAATCAATTGTGTGGACATTTTCGGAAGCAGCTTGAGCGGCAATCAACCTGAGCAATTGACCAAGAAATGGTCGTTGATATTCAACTTTTTGCCATTTAATATTTGTCTTGAAATAGTCTTTATTCAAGTCAAAAACATCTAACCGAGAAACATAAATACGGGCATTACTGATGGGATCGAGAATTTGACCAACGCTTTCCTGCCATCCTCTAGTTGTTAAAATCGAAGCTAGAGGAGGATTATTTCCTTCTGGTAGAAAAGTTTCAGGAACAAAAAATTCTCTATAGATCAGAGCTTGAATCTCTTCTAAACCTTTCGTAATCTTTAACAAATTAGTTTGTAATTTCAATCGCTCTGGTTGGCTATTTCCCTTGCGGATATAAACATTGGTTAGAGAAGTCCCAAAATCAACCCCGACTGTCCAAGTCCCCGCACTGCTCGCCTGAACCTTCGGAATACTCAAAGGCAATAAACCCAAAAACTGAGCATCCCCATCGATCGCCGAAAGAATCTCAGGATAGCGATCGCACTTCCAATATTGATAACTCTCCTGACCAGACCTACGAGTTTCCTGAGTCGCTTTATCCGTTGGTTGCTCAATCTTAAACGCCAAACCGCCAAAATCCTCAGAAGTTTCCACCAAAACAAAATATTCCTTCCATTTTCCTGGTGGCACATTCGGCCAAAGGGCAAGAGTCGGAAACGCCGTCTTGATTTCATTCTCCGCCCTGAGCGGAAAATCCTTAGTCACCCGATACTTAAACGTTCTTTGTTGAACTTGACCCGAAACCGTTTTCTCTTCAAAACCCGACAACGTTAAGCCTAACGTAACCTTGACCCCTGGCCCTTCTGGGGTATTAATCGAAGAAAACTGCACCTGAGTCTCCAGATCCTGACTGGTGAAATACTCCTTCAAAATAGAGTTCAACGGCAGAAAAATCGTCAAATTATCTAGATTTAACTTGCGATCCAGCCAGGTTCCAGGCAATAAACCCTTACTGCGCGTATAAAACAACTCCTTAGTAAATAGCTCATCAGGAAACAAAAACAGACCATTTACATTTTGGTGCAAACTCCGATCAAAATTGGCCAAAGCAGAAGAACCAATCACATTAATATCTCGTATATCTCGCCCCATCATCGCAGGAAGCTGATTGGGATCGATAATATAGAGCGGTTTCGCTGGATTTAAGCCCCTAGAAGCCAAAACCTTCACATTAGACTCTTGCTCCACCACCTTAGCAGGAATCAACGCCGTCAAAGGAACAGGAGCTAACGCCTCACCAAAGGGGAAAGCTCTTTCAGTGGGTTGAAACGTTTCAATCCTTGATACGTTCAAATCTTCAAGAAAATTTTCGAGTTCATCGCCTACTCGTCCTGCTAATATCTCATTAACAGGATTTTTGAGCAATTCTGCTTTTAAATTTTGTAACCAAGGCGCGAGAATCTCCTTTTGAGTCTGGGTTAAGCCATTTTTGATGGGATCAGCAAAAAAGTTACCCTTTACCCAGGGAATCCGTTGACTGAGATTTTTTCTGAGATAACCCGTCGGCACAACCAAAGTCGCAGGACTTGTAAAACCTAGCACCGTTCCCTCGGATTCAAATAAATAAAGCTGAGACCAGGGTCCGCCCTCTAAGGCCACCGCAAAAACATTATCCTGAGCATTGGGCTTCAATTTCTCCAAACAACGCCCAAATTCTGTTCTTTGATGATCCTTTAGATTAATTTTGATTGCTTGTAAAGGCAATTTGAGATTTTCCGAAAGCGCGATCGCGGCCAAGAAACCTCGATATTGAGCGATCAACCATTCACGACTGGGATATTTGCTGTTCCGCATGGCCGAAATAAACTGTAAAGCGCGAGACCAGGGACTCGGAATCGAATTAATTTCGTTATGATTGCCCGATTCAAAATCGAGACTATTACCCAAACGATTAAAAAGCGGCACCCCATCCGTTTTCCATTCCCCCGCCGCCGAGCCGCCAGAAAAATCTTGAGTCGTTTTCGGTAAAAGGGGATGGTAGTTAGTATTAGAGTTAGTCATAGTTAATGGATAGTTAAGATTTCGTTGACAGTGATTTTTAGTTCAGGAAATTGGTTAGAGGCGATCGCGGTTTCTCCCAAGAAAACCTGTTCATCATAAAGACCCTCATTAAAGGTTAATACCGTAATTTTTTGCTCCAGGGGATCAACAATCCAATATTCAGCAATTCCTACCGCCGCGTATTCTGAACGTTTGTAACGATAATCCCGTTGAATCGAATCGGGACTAACAATTTCAATAACCAATAAAGGAGGGATTTCACAGATCGCTGTTTGTTCTAAAGAGTCAATAATTTGACTGCGAGAAATCACCGCTAAATCCACAATACGAGATTTTTTCCAACCCGTTCTGACTCCTAATTCGGGCAGACAAATGAGGGATGTTTGCTGACGTTTAATTTCTTGATTAAGAATTTCTTTTAATTGATCAGCAATCAATAAATGGCGAAAACTAGGAGGAGTCATGATTTCCAGATGGCCATCAACCAATTCATAACGATTGTCTGTGTTGTCATTATAGTGACAATATTCTGCAAAACTATAGGATTTAAGGGTAGTTGTAACCATTGTTTTATCTGATCAACTTTTTAGCTAAATTAAACGAAATAACTCATGGGCTAATCCTGAAATCCCCTTCTCTTTTTTGCCCTGATCCGCTAATTCATTCTTAAACGTATCTAGGCGATCGCGGTCTTTTTCCTTAGAGCTTTTAGGACTATCGATGATCAATTCACTTAAATGATCGGCGGGAGAACGATTTTCGGTTTTTAAATTAAGAGTCTTAAGACGAAATAACTGTTCACCTTGGCGATGGGATTGGGCAATTTGTTGGGCCCAAATTAAAAAACCTTTAGCCCATTTTTCTAACACTTCCGCCTGTTTTTTCTGAGCTTCTTCCGACAAAACAGGTAAGGTTCCATCATTTTCTTTTTTCAAACTAAAAAAGTAATGAAACCAAGGGGCCCCTTTCGCAAATTTTTTAACTCCCATTTTCTGGGCAGAAGTCAATTCCAAGGCAAAATTATAATACCAAGCATAGGCAAATCTCACTCCTTTCGCTAGTAGTGTTTTAACAATTTCGCGATCGGGAATATCTTGCCAAGTTAAATTTTCTTGACTTGTACGACTGATATAAGCCGCTTGGGTTTGACCGATAGCTTGACTAAAACCATGATTGATCGCTAAAGCCGCGTAAAGTTCGACAAAGTGAGCATCATTTTGTTGCTTAGTTCCTCCTGTAGAGGATTTATAATCTTTCTTTTCTTGATTCCCGATTAAATAAACTGTATCAAAAACTCCTGCCGAATGTTCTGTCAAATACTGCAATGCCGCCTGAGTATTAAAAGCAAAAAAGCGGGTTTCAGCAAAAACTTTTTGTTCCTCTTCCTCAGGTTTTTCAAAACCAAAATAGGGCAATAAAAGAGACGCATTGAGGTGAACATTATTCCGTAAATTATTATCCCGAAGTTGCTTAGAAATTAGGGTCGCTAAGGTGGGAACCCCAGAAGCCCCCGTTCCCCCAAAAACACTGCCAAAAAGATGGATAGAAACCTCATCTCCGTTAGCGCGATCAGTCTGGATATTATTAAATAAGCGTTGCCAATTATCGTTAGGATCATTCTGGAGAGTTTCTAACTCCAAACGACTCATGACGGCGGAACCAATGGGAGGACGACCCCGAAAACCAACCGCCAGATCAGCGACTTGTTCATCAGGGCTATAGAGCGCGTCAAACAGTTTAGCCAAAACAGGAGAAGTTGTCCCCAGACCTTGCTTATTAAAAATCTTGCTTAAATTGCTACTATGGATTTCCTTTCCTAAAGGATTCCAAATACCATAGTCTGCTAATTCTCCTGAGATAAAAGAGCTTGTTTGGTCTGAATTTGGCTTAAGGAGTTGATAACATTCTAGGGTATTTTTGAGATTAATTTGGGTACGTTGGGAGTTTCCATTGGCCGCATCCGCATCAACTAATAAAAGACCTAAGCGAGCATTCCCAAAAATCCCTAAAGCCTGGAGAAAAATGGCGGCTTCTAAACATTTGGCTCCACTGCCTCCCACACCGATCGCGTAAATTTTTTTCATAGTTTTTAACCTCCGTAAAGTTTGCGTAAAGTCATGGCAAAGGGCGGTACATAGCGCATGGATCGGGGAGTAGCGATCGCGGTCGGTAGCCAAAAGAGGAAAATACCATCAAGCACCACAAAAGGCGGAAACCAGAACAAGGGTTCAATACTTTTTGAGCCGTCCATCCAGCCGCTAAAAAAAGAAACTGACATAAAAATAACAATTCCTAAAATCCAGTAAACAGCCAACAATATCCACCAAAAAGTTTGATTAGAAAGTACTTCTGTTGCTGTCATAAACTGAGTTCTAGCCGCTTTTAAAATCCAAATAAATAGGAATAAAGTCCCTAGTCCATAAAGAATAAAAGTAGTGGGCCAAAAAATCGATCCTATCCAGTCTTCTATTTCATTACTACTCATTGTTAAGGGAAGTATAGGCTCATTAAAAAGATAGGGTTTGAGTAATAAGACAAAACCTGTTGCCACAGCGAAAGCAATAATCAAAGCGAAAAAGTCTTTAGGTTTCATAGAAATTAACCTCTAAATTATTTATCAGTGCGAGTTAACCCCAAACAATATTTAATGGCTTCTTGGGTAGCCTCTTTTTTCTTGGGATTTTGAACGGCATTCTCCACTTCACCGCGTAACGTACTAATAAAAAGAGCCAGATTTTGAGTTTTCGCTCCATCGGGAGTCGCGACGGTCGTATTCCAATTTTTCCAAAGTGCCTGATCCAAATCCCGTTTTTGCAAGCTAATATAAATCTCTTGATCTGTTTTCTTTGGAATCTGTTCACCGTCTAAAATTAAGCTCATTGTCATTTTATCTTCACTAACCGCAATTGATTGCAATTTGACGGCGGGGCTAGAGGTTTTAAACATTTCAGGGGTAAGTTCTGCCCCAGCCAAAGTTACGGCGGGTTCAGAAGGAATTTCTAAAGATAACGGTTTATTAATACAACTTTGTTCCAATAAAAGCCATTGATCCATTTGACTTTTTGGGGGACGAGTTTTCTTAATCGCACCTATTTGGCTCATACACTCATTGAATTTCTGGTTAATATTGGTTTTATCTAGAGTAACGGTATCAATTTCGTCAATCGCAAAGGAAGAAGCCCGAAAAGCTTGATTAACATCTAGGGGTAACTGGCGCAAACTTTTCACAATCGCATCTACTGTTGCACTTGGCCCCGTCATCAAGACATAAAAAGGTCGTCCTTTTTGATCAACATTTTTTCCATCTGAAATATAGTTGGCAAGTGCCACATTACCTGTATCTGCGGAAAAAACATTGCCATTGTATTCGCTCCGAACGCCTAGTAAAACCGCTTTATAACCTCGATTTTCCTTCAACTCTGCACTAATTTTTCCCGACAGTGATGCTATAGCCGATTGATCGGGTTCCAAATCCGTTAACAAAATTCTCAGGGCATCTTCTTTGGGATTATTTTTAGGAATAGCATAAATTTGATCTAAAGAACTGCTGACACAAGCAAAATTGGAGCCTGGCAATTTACAATCATAAAATTCTTCTTTGCGGGCATTAAGAAATTCATTCGCCGTTAGAGCTTGGGGTTCTGTAACGGCTTCTCCTCGCCCAATACGCCAATATTGAGTAGGTTTATTTTGAAGTACCGCACTCAAAGAATCGATCGCCTGACTATAGCGAGTTCCTGGATTTTTGACATAACCCAACATGGAAGCACTTCCATCAATGCCGACTTCTACCTTGACATTTTTGAAGGGATCTTTATCTAAATCAGCTTTAGGTTTGTCCACACACTGAAGACCTTTTCCCCCACAGGAAGTTAGTAAAATAGTGATTAATCCAAAACTTACCAATCGAAACCCCGAAAATGACATAAGGCTAATCTATTTTTAGTGACACAAACTTAGACAACAAAAAATAACAATAATGTTGATCGAGGATTCAAATTACAGTTTAGCTAACGATAACTTATTCATCACAATTTTGCAAGGCATTACAGAATCTTAACAAATTCTCATCAACTCGTACCGTCTTCTAGTGATCCCCAATTGCCATTTAGTAAAGAAATAATACGGGAAGCATCTTGATAGGTATTGGCGATCGCCCAGGTCTGATTTTTTTGTTCTTTTAAATAGGTAATCTCTTTAAAATAAGGTTGATTAGCTAAAATCGGATGGTCGGGACTCGAACGCAGTACATTTCGACTGTGAGATTTTGCATAAATCGAAGTGTCCCAGGGAACGCCCCGATCCCAGGCGGGTTGAACCAAACAAATTCCTTTTGTCAAAATGACATGACAAGGAACTAGGGTTGGGCCTTTATAAATCGCATAGGCCATGGGCATACAAGTATTAATCATGATGCTAACAGGTTCGCCATAGCGTTGTTCTAATTCCTGTTGCCAACGTTGGCTTATTACAGTGGCTTGTAATCCTGCTTCTCCGACTTTTTCGAGCATTTTAGTGAATTCCTGATAGCGATCGCGCATTTGACGAATCTCCTGTTGCCAACGAAATTCAAGGGGAGCTTCTCCAAACTGAATCAATCCTTTTTCTGCTAATTGCCAGCGTTGATTGCGTTTGAGTAATTCTAGTTTGGCAGGTTGTTTTAATAAAAATTCATGATTTCCTGAATCGGGTATTTTTCCCTCACTCTCAAAAAGTCTTTGCAAACTTTCTAGGGCTGTCATTCGCACAAATGACCCAAATCGTGGCAACAGAAAAAATCCTTGTTCTCTTAACTGTAAAACCCAATAATTTCCTTGATTATTACGCTCTAATATGGGGTTAGGACTATCCTCATTGATGGAGACAGAAACCCGACGACAAACAATCTCTAAGAGTTGGGGAAATTCGCTATAAACGTCTAAAATTTTCTCTAAAGGGAGATCGAGCAAATGTTCAATTTCTTCATTAGAGAAACTTTGAGAAAAATTACTAACTGGAAGATTTCCTTCATTAGATTGGCTTTCTTCTAATTGAGCGATCCGTTCTTCTAAGTCGGCGATCGCGTTATTTAGTTGTTGAGATAATTGTTGAGAACCAATTTTAAATTCAGCAAATTGTTCCGATAGTTTACGGCTATCTTTAAGTAAAAATTTTAAAGTATCTAGGGTATTGTCGCTCATAGGTATTATCTGAATTATAAAGTAGTATAATTTTTTACTGGTAAAATATAACAGATTACGTTATGATGAAAGACAAAAGATTTGTAGAAAATATATTATGTCCTTATTTTGATTTTTTAACTAATTTTTTTAATAGAATTAAAGTGTCCTGCTCAAATTGTCTTAATGCCAAACTAGAACCTTTATTCCAAGCTAATTCTACATATTTAGGAAAAATAGATTTGACATCCCAATCCTCAAAAAGTAAACTTTGGGAACTTTCTTGATAATTTTTATCTACAAAAAGATAAATTTTTAAGACCCCAGAGTTATAAATCCACAACTCAGGAATTCCTATCGTTTTATAGGCTTCTAAGTTAGTCAGAGAAGTTAGATCAACTTCTATTGCCAAATCAGGTGGTGGATCAATGCTTAAATCAATCCGTTCTTTGCCTAAAATTGCTTGATAGTTGACTATATAAAAACAAGTATCTGGTTCTACCCCTGCTTGTTTGAATTGTTTAAGGGTGATGGGATCAAAGGATTGCCAATCTTTTTGCTGAAAGCGTAATAAACTTTTAACTAAGTCTCTAAGCGTATCAATACGGTTTGCATGACTCGGCAGGGGCGACATAAGCTGAATTTCTTGGTTTTGGGCATTGAAATAAAGTTTTGGCAATTTTTTATCTTTACGAATCGCCAGCAGGTCTTCGTAATCTTGCCAGCTTTGATTTCTGAGGACGATCTCGCTACCTGGGCTTAGGCTTAATGTTTCGGGGTTGACAGTGATTAACATAATTTTTACTGAAATAGGAGTCTTGATGATAGCTTATGCGATCGCTTCACAACTTTTACCGTGTATCTTAATCTCCTGCCAGTGAGCAAAGAGCTAGAAAAATCCAGAAAATGTAGCTTATTTATTAATTTTATGACGATTATGGTAGAATAACCATCAATCAAACGATCTTTAAAATAAAATCTGTGACTATAAATCATATCTTTTTTTTCCATAATGTGTTAAAAATAAATCTACAGTATTGTAATTTTAATGATGTGCAGAGATTACCCCCATGACTCTAAGCAAAGTTCAGTCATTTCTCGATGAAGCGTTCGAGTTCCTCCGCGATCAGAGGAAATTTAATGTTACACGTGAAGATTGGCAAAAATTTTGGAAAAAATTTTGTGTAGCCAATATGAACGCTATTCAAAAGTCTGACCTACGGGTAGCAAAACAAGAATTAACTAATGAATTAAATCTCAATAGTAATGTCTCTGATGACGAAAAAATACAAAAATTAGAACAAATATTTTGTTGTGATCCTTTTGATAAAGAATTCGTAAAAAAGCTCGTAGATGTTTATCAGAAAAGAAAAGAACTTGATCCAACTCAAGTCAACATGGACTCATATCATAATCTTATTGACTACTACCAAAACCATTTGCCTGGTCAAAATAATTTTTTCGTAACAATTTTTCCTGAGTTATTATGTCTGATTGATCGTAAGTTACAAACATTTTATTCAATATTGACTAAAACCATTAATAATTACGATTTAAAGGATAAATTTATTGAACTATTTAGAAATTTATACAATAAATTTACTGGTATTTTTACAGCAGTCAAAGTATTATTAAATACTCATAGTAAAACAGTAATATTTCTTATTGTTATTGCTGTAACTATAGCCATAATTTTATTGTTGGCTATAGATGAATCTAATAAACTTAATACGCAAGCGGAAACGGCATTAGAGCAATTCAAAACTCAAGAAATTGAAGGATTAGAATCTGCTTTAGATGCGGCAAATAAATTGGATCAATTAGTCAGTAAAAAAATTAGTTATTCTCCTTTTCTTAAGTCATTACTTCCTCTTTCACCGCTAAATTCATTGCAAACAATTATTAATCGCATTCACGAAAAAAATCGATTAGAAATTTTTATTAATGAAAAATCGATAAAAACAATTAGCTTTAGCCCTAATGGAAAGTTTGTTGCTCTTAGTAAAGGAGATGACTCAGTTGAGATCTGGGACTTATTTTTATTAAAACGAGAATTAGTATTAAAAAGTTGCCATCAAAATATTTCTAGCATAAGTTTTGATCCAACCAATGAGAATATTCTAGTTACAGGAGGTATCGATGGTAAAGTATGTTTTTTAAATCGAAAGACAAGACAACCTGATCTTGTTTTTTTAGAAGATAAAAAATTATCTGAAATTAAGAGCGTTACCTTTTCTCCTAATGCTAATCTTCTAGCAGTAACTCAAATGGATGGAAAAGTAAAACTAATAAACCCGAAAAGTCGTAAAGTTATTCTTGAATCATGGAGACCTAGTAAGGAAGTAACTTTTGATGTTAGCTTTAATAACGATGAAAATAAGATTGCTACTGCAAGTAAAGATGGAATATTCAAATTTGGAATTATTCATCTTCTCCAACTGTCGAAAAACTAAATTCGTGGAACATTGGCGATGATGCTGATCAAAATCCTTTCATTAAAACTAGTTTTACGAAAGATAATGAATTCATTGTCATAACAGAAAACAATAATCAATTAAACTTTTCAAAATATTCAAAGCAAGTTTTAGAAGATCAAAAACAAAATCAATCAAAACCAATCCCGATAGAGACAATATCATTGAATGGTTATAGCTCTTCTGCACAAGATATAGACGATACAATTTCTTCTGCCAGTTTTAATACCAAGAGCCAAATATTAATCACAGTTGACTCAAAAAATTTAGTAAAATTTTGGGATTTATCAAAAAAAGAAGATCTTTCTTGGACTCAACCTACCGATTCTCCAATCACGAAAATCAGTTTACGAAATAGTAAAAAACCATTAAGCATTTCTTTACTTACATTAGATAAGAAAAATAAGCTTAAAGCTTGGTCTATAGATGGAAATCCTATTAAACAGAAAATAATAATAGAGGCAAAAAATGTTAGCTTTATTCCACAGAGAGAAGATTTTGCAACAGTTGATGCCAATGGAGCTATTCAGTTTTGGAATGTTAATAAATTGAAGATTTTGCGTCCCCCTTTAGAAATTAAGCAAAAAGATACAACAAGCTTTGCTTTTAATCCTCAAGGAACGATGATAGCAATAGGAACAGAGCTGGGCGCAATCGAGTTCTTTGATATTAATTCGAGGCAAAATATAGGCTCTTCCCCTACTTCTGGTGGTGGTGCTGTCAAATTTATCGACTTTAGTCTGGATGGCAAATTTGTTGTTGGCGTAAAAAATGACATCATCGAAATTTTTGATGTATCTTCTGATCTTAAGAATCTCATACCAAAATCTTTAACAGAAAAGATGAAAGGACAAATTACCAGCGTTGATATTAATGAAGATGGAAATATTGCTTTGACTGCTAGAAAAGATAAAAAAATAAAATTATTCAGTTCGTCGGGAAAATTTATTAAATTTATCGACACTAACAATAAAAAAACTGATGGTATTAATGCAGTAAGTTTTAGTAAAAATAGTGAATTATTTGATCGTCCTTGGATTGCGCGATTACCTTTTTTTAATAATTTAATTGCAAAACGACCCCTTATTGCTGTAGTGAATACTGGCGGAGACATTGAAATATGGGATTGGCTAACTCAGAGCATAATTGCTCAATTTCAAAGCGACTTAAAAGAAATAAATGATTTTATTATTGATAGTAATGGTAAGCGGGTGTTTGTAGGTGGTAGTGATGGTAAAAATGGCAAAATTCAAAGTTGGAAAATCAATAGTCTCCAAGATTTAATTAATTTTTCTTGTACATGGCTTGAAGATTATCATAAACAGTATTCAGATTCAAAAAGTATAAAGTATTGTTCAAAGGGCAAATAAAAATCTGATGTTAGTAACACAGTAAAAAAAATATGGCTAGTAATCCTCAAGCATTATCTGACTTTTTTTCTAAAGCTTTTGAATTTCTCTGTGAACAAGAATTTAGTGTAGATTTAATAACATGGAAAAACTTCTGTAACCAAGAAGAAATTAGTTTTGAAACCTTACAAATAGCCAAATTAGAATTATTTCGTCAATCCCAAAAAATTGATGATGATTCCGAACGACTAAAGCAAATATTTTGTTGTGATCCCTTTGATGCAGAAATTATAAAGTCTTTACGCGATCGCTGGTACAATAAAGCAGAAAGCCAACCCGATCCTTTTCAAAAATGGTATTACGATATTTCCCTTCATTTGCTCCAAATTGATACAGAAAAATTAGAATCGTCTCCAAAAATAGTTAATCCTGTTACTCCTCCAATTACTCAAAAAATCCCAACAGAAAACCCAACAAATCTTCCACTTCCAAAAATTCATCAACTCAGGAATATTATTATCATTGTTATTCCCATAACGATTATTAGTTTTATTCTAGGAAACAAATTTTCGACTAACTTTCCTAATCAATCTGTCAATAATTCTCAGAACAATACGGATTCTTCAACAACGGATCATGTCCCAAATTTTCCTTTATCCTCCTGTGGCGATTTAGATCCTGGTGGAAAAAATACCTGGTATCCTGTTTTCATTACCAATAGTCAAGCAAATCTCTTTTTAGTTCGCAGAGATTATTGTCAAGATGCCTTTCCTAAATATCGCAAAGAAAAAGGAATCACTTCAATTCAAGTCGCCTCTTTTTTAGATCCTCAAAAAGCAGAACAATTTGCCCAAATCATGAGAAATAGAATAGATAACGCAGAAGTCGGACAACCAACAATACGATAAAAATTATAGTCATTTTTTTCCTGGGGCGTTTGATCGAAAATTGCTGTAAGACTTTAGAATAACGCTCCAATCAATCCATTAGTCTAAAGTGCGGTTAAATAGACCGCCGTTAGTGACAATTCCCCTTTCATCAAGGGTGAGGGGTGTAAAATCCGTTTTTGTGATGGTTCCCGTAGGGGTTACTAACTCTAATTGAAGACCAAAACTAGGGGCAACACTGGGAGTATTATCAAACAAATCAGTGCTAACGGTTGGCTGAGGCGTGGCAGTGAAGGTGGAAAGGCTAGGAATGGAAATTTGTGGTGTTTGTTTGGGAAAGTTGATTAAGGTAGGAACAAGTTGTAGTTGATTGACTGTTGCAGTGGCGTTAGGAAACTGGGGGACGATGAGGTTTAAGGGTAACGTGGAATTCAGGTTATTGGGGATCGTAATACTGGCGGGAAGGAATTGAGTCGGTAGTTTTTGACTAGGAAAATTAATCGTCTGGGGGGATTGAATCAGACGATCGCCTAAATTATTGACGTTGGGAAAACTAGGAACAGTGATTGTCGTCGTGGTTGTGGGGAAACTGACCGAGGTTTGGGGCGTTAGCGTTGGAGCAGATACTTTCGGAGTTGTAATATTAGGGCGAGAAGTTGGAAGATTGATTTGAGGGGTTGTGACCGTTGGCCGTGCAAAATTAGGAATTTTCAGGGTTTGTGCCTGGGTAGGATAGCTTACCAATAAACTTCCCAGTACATTGACCAAGAACAGGTAAAAATATTTCATGGTGAGTACTCCTGATTAATCAATGGTTATAAATCTTGGGTTGTTAGATAGCGATGCCACATTTGACGAAAGGCCGTTTCTAGGGCATGGGTGAGACCGATACCATCTAAAAGCTGCGAGGTTTTGAGACGATCGCGGAGAGTTTGACGGAGCAAGGCTAAGTATTCAGGATGAGTCACGAACTCGACGGCCTTGGCAATATAGTCCTCTGGGGTCTGAGCAATAAAGTCCTCTAGCCCCGTATGGGCCAAAATTGAGGTACTCATGCGTTCCATCTTTTTTTGCCCCGCTAGGGTGAGGGTCGGTACACCCATCCACAGAGCCTCACAGGTGGTTGTGCATCCTGTATAGGGCATGGGGTCTAAGTGCAAATCTACCTGATTGTAAAGATTGAGATGATCTTGATAGGGACTATTGCGATAAACAATTAACCGTTCACGGTCAATGCCCAATTTCATAAAACTTTCGATCATCAGTTGGGGACTATAGCGGGGATCGGAACATTTCAGTAACAGTCGCGATCGCGGAACCTGTTTTAAAATTTCACTCCAAATTTTCAGGGTTTGGGGAGTGAGTTTACGAGACGCATTGAAGGAGCCAAAGGTAATGACTCCCAGTTGAGTTTGGGGCAAAGGGCCAATGGGCGGGGAAGGGTTGGGGGGATCGTAACTGATATAACAACGGGGTAAACGCCAAATTTCCTCAACGGCTCTTTCCTGAGTGTCTTTGGGGTGTAGTTGGGTATCGGTAATCCAATAGTCAACGGTCGGCAAGCCTGTTGTAGCGGGATAACCCAGATAGGTCGCCTGAATGGGAGCGGGTTTCATGCCAAACACCGATAAGCGATTAAAAAGCGTATGACCCGATAAATCCACTAAAATATCGATCTGGTCTTGCTGAATCTGGTTGGCCATCTCCTGATCCTCTAAATTCACCGTATCTCGCCAATGATCACAGAAGGTCTTTAAGGTATCCGTCAAATCGTCAGGCTCTTCTACCTGGGCATAGGCATAGAGTTCTATTTTTTCAGGATGATGATGTTCAAAGATTGGTTTGATAAAGTAGCTTACCGAATGCCGTTTAAAATCTCCCGATACGAATCCCACCCGTAGGGGTCGATCGCCATCTAGTGAATTGGCGTAGTGTGTGATCTGAGGCAATGCTTTCGCGACCACATGATTGTCATACCAAACCCGTGAAACTTGGGCCAAATCTTCAGAACGGATTTCCGTCATGGCACTCAAAATAGTTAGCAAGTGGGAATGATACCCTGGGTCTTCGGGTTTATTCTGCACCGCTTGATTGGCATAAAAGGCCGCTTCCGCTAACTGGCCCTGATAGACATAGCAAATCGCTAGGTTGTGATAAGCCATAGAATTTTGCTCATCCCGCTTGAGAGCTTGTTCTAATAGGGCGATCGCCTCAGTAAATTTTCCTTGATGAATCAATAAAGCCCCTAAATTGACCATTGTTTCATCGTGGTCGGAATTAATCGTCAGAACTTTTTGGTAATAACGAATGGCTTCTGTCCGTTTTTTTTCTTTGCTGGCGACTAACGCTAAATCAAACCAATCTTGATAGCGGTTGGGTTCAAGTTCTAGGGCTAGGTGATAACAGCTTTTTGCCAGGTCATAATTCGCTTCATCATAAGCATTACCCCCCGTATGACACAGGTAGTCGGGCAACTTTTGCAAAAATTCAATATCGTTTTCCTTGACCCAGGTTTTAGCGCGGTCTAGTTGTCCTTGGCTTTCTAGGACTTTAATCAGCCAATATTGGGCAATTTGATGGTTTGGATCTTTTTGTAAAATTTCTAATAAATAATCTTCTGCTTGAGTAAAATTTTCCTGAATTTTATTTAGATAGGCAAGACGGAATAGGGCTTTGGAGTGATGGGGATCTTGCTGTATTACCTGCTGATAATAACCGATGGCTTCAGGAATGTTGTCTTCCTGCTCGGCCAATTGTCCTAATACAAAAGCGGCCTTAACGTCTTGGGGATGCAGTTGCAGGACTTCTTGATAAAGAATTTTGGCTTCCTGTTGGTTTTCTCGTTGGCGCAATTGTTCGGCTAGTAGGGTCAGAAGTTGGGCGGCTCCCGTCGGATTTTGAGTTTGTAAGACCTTAACCCCGTGATCATAGGCGGTTTTTAACCAGTCCCCCAGGCGATCGCTGAGATGTTCATTGACCAAATCAGTGATTGTCTGAAAAGTCTTTTGCCAAGCCTCCGTTGCTACGGTGGAAAACCGTTGATTGAGTTGACGATCATAGCGATCGGTATCAGGGCCAAACCAAATTTCCCTAGACGGGCGTAAAAAAATTGTCAGCAGTAGTCGTTGTTCAGCAGTAAGGCTATCAAAGGAAGGATAGGCAGGGGCTAGGGAAGAAAATCCCTTCGTCGGATTCCCTGGGTCGGGGGTGGGCAGGGGGTAACGAAATAGTAAATCTTTGAAGGTTGTTTCTCCTGGGGCAATGCCCAAAAAAGCCGCTATTTTTCTGAGGGTGGGTTTGGGGCGAGCCAACAATTGGGAAAAATCTATCAGATAGGTTTGCGGTTGGGTTCGCCAGTCAGCTTGTCCCTGGGTCAGCCACAGTTCTAAAAGAATATGACTAAAAGCCGTCTTTCCCTGGCTTAATTCCCAAGTAGTCAGGGTTAGGGGATCATGATGGAGAAAAAGATGACGGTTTTGAGGTTGAGCTAGGTATTGTTGGCTCAAATTTCCCCATTGCCGATAATCCAACAGGAGCGTTGGGGCAGAAGCTTGGGTTAGGGCTAAATAGTTATCTAAATCATTAGCACTAGTACAAACTTTACTGGTCGTTGGGATGTTGGATTCGGCCAGCAAGAACTGGCAAGTTTTATAGAGCCAAGTGCGTAGGTGAGGAGTCATCCCCCCCGCAAAAATGATCATAATTGTTGCTCCTAACCATTACTGTTTTCATCCTAAAGCTAAAGCCCCAACTTCCCCACCCAGAGAAATTAGGGCTAAAGACTTAGAAAGAAGATCGGAATAGTAACTAGATGGGTTATTGCGGTCTAGTCGAGGGCAGCAGAACCGCCACCTTGCCAAGCTTTGACAATACCAATGACATCACCCGTGCGAACACCAGCAGTGTCAATAGCATTGGTCGTAGAACGCTCAACCGTAGAAGTGGTGTTGGCGGCAGTTCCAGCCGAGACTGTTCCTGATGAAATTTGGACTTGAGATGCATCCCCCAAAGTCGTATAGGTAATCGTTCCTGTTGCGGTGGAGAAGTAAATACCCGTTTCTGGGGCGACAATTTCCGCCGCGAAACTTTGGCTGTTGGTATTACTTTGGATATTGGTTAGCGCAACGGAAACACTAGGATTCTGGGCCCCTTCCGCAAAGCCTTTGTTCCCATAGGCGTTGACAATTCCAATGATGTCACCAAAACGGCTTGCTGTAACAGCAGTATCAATAGCTCGTGCAGTAGCCGCATCAACCGTGTTGGCTGTAAAGGCCGCAATTGTAGCCTGTGCATTCCCCGAAGTTAGGAAGATTTGACTGGTATCAGCAGTAATATCATTTTCATAGATTAGACCACCAGCGGTAACCCCAATAGCACTAATCTGGAAGTTAGCAAAGGGAGCAACGATTTCTGACGCAAAGCTCTGGCTATTGCCGTTACTTTGTATGTTCGTTAAGGCCACCGATGCACTAGGATTTTCCGCACTGGCAGGGGGGCCATTGTAGGCATTGACTAAGCCAATAACGTCCCCATACCGATTAGTCCCTAAAGCAGTATTAATAGCTCGCGCTGTCGCCGATTCTACCGTTGACGCAGTATAAGCTACTGTTGCAGCCGTCAGGGTCGCATCGTTAATTACCATCTGACTGGGATCGGCACCACTAGTGGCGTAATTTACGGTTACTGTACCAGTAGAAAAGTAACGATCTGTGGCAGGGGCGACGATTTCTGCCGCAAAGCTCTGACTACTCTGATTGCTTTGGATATTAGTGACCGCTACAGAAATACGGGGGTTTTCCCCTGCGCTTGCGGGTTTGGCACTGCCTAAGCTGACCCCAGTAGCGACAGCACCAACAATCAATGAGGTTAGGGCTAATCCTTGATAGTTAACGGACTTAGATGATTCTGAGTTAGACATGAATTTTTCACTCCCTAGAAGTGATTGCTTTTAAATAAATATAGTTATTAGTCACTCCCTAGAGAGAGACGGGACTCAGCGAGTACAGTTGATGGAGGAGAGAGATTGATTAAAGATTCAAAATAACGCCTTTTCCAGTGAGTCAACTCCTAAACTTGATAATTGTATTGTAACACTTGATTGTTTGGATCATTATTTTTGTATTACCACCTCCAAATAAAACTTAACACAGGATCAAAAAACTTTTACTACCAAGAATAATTTTTCCTTAAAATCTTAAGTTTTTATAGGGCTTTAAATGCCTGAAACACATTTACAGCAAGACTTAAGGACTACTAATTCTTTATAAATGACAGTCTATTTAATTCAATTCTTTGATAGAAAATCTAGAATTACATCACTATTAAGCTATTTTGAATAGTGCTGTTTTTTCAGTGTTTTTTTGTAAGTAATTATGTAGGTAATTATGTAGGTAATTTTATCAGTGATTTTACGCAAACTTACTTCTAGGTATCTAGGCAGTATCCGAGTCTGGAGCGAACAAATTTTTCAGCAAGTATTGCAATCAGTTTCCCGTTAGACGACGGGTTATCTAACGGGTTTTGCTTCAACCGATACGCCATACCTCAAAGAGCGAACCTAGTCATCGGCATAAACATACCAATCATCCACAAAGGAAATATCCTCATATTTGCGTTGATAGCCCTCACTCACTAACAACTTATGGATTTCATTTCTCGCTTCATTTTGAAAATTATGTTCGACTGTAATTAAGTGAACTCGATAATGGGAAAAGTCAAAATCCTGAAGAATCATTAACTCACCCCCTTCTGTATCAATCGACAGATAGGCAATTTCCCTTGGGGCATTATACTCCGCCAATAAATCGTTCAAAGAAATGGTCGGCACCGTGTATTCAATCGAATTTTTGACCCGAATTTCAGAAGCCCAATCCCCATGATTCGCAAAGGCTTTTACTGAAGATAATTCAGGGGAAGAAACGGTATGTTGGGGGTTGGGGTTCAGCACCTCTAAAAAATCAACGGTTGTCCCTGTTTGGTTAGAAACACAGCGAAAATCAATTCCACAACGGCGGTTTTGTTTGAGACGTTCATGCCAAATTTTAGCTGGCTCTGCTAGAATGCCTTGCCATCCTAACTGCGTTTCCAACAAATGCGTATTACTGAGATCAATACCATTCGTGGCCCCAAATTCCACAAAATAAGGATTAATTTCTTTGTTGTATAGTTCACTAATGACAAAGAGATCTTGAGCAAATTGAGATTTGCTAAAAGGCAGATAGGGCGAAATTGCAATGCGTTGTTGCTCATTGAGTTTATGCCAAAGATAGACAAATCTAGGGATGGCATTGACTGTTTTTTCTAAATTAGTAAGATAAACACCATCTACCAGTAAATAGCCCTGGGGAATACTTAACTTATTTGGCAAAGGATTAGGCTGATTCATGCGATTTTTCTTTTATGAATTTCATTATTTCTTATTTTAGCAGAGCGATCGCCTTGGCACTGGTTCAGTCTAATTATTAGAATGAAATCCTTACAAGACAAGGACTTAAC
>QBMS01000054.1 GCA_003249095.1 Snowella sp. | reverse complement strand
GTTGCTTGTTCTTCTTGGTGCTTTAACTCTCTTGGGTGGGGGATGTGGATCGGGTGAACAAGAGACTGCAACAAACCCTGCTCCTACTCCCGTACCAGGGCAAACTCCCGCCGTACCCCCTCCCTCAGCCCCTCAAGCAGCAGCCCCAACACCCGAAGTAAACTCAGCCCCTGTGAATTTTGCCGCTTTTGGTTTAATTCCTTCGACGAGCGTAAAGGAACGTCAACAAGCAATTGCGGCGGGAAGAACCAATCCATTTTCCTTAATTCCTATACAAGCCAAAATTCCTGCACCGATTCCGTCTCAAACTCCTTCTACTAAAGGTGGTGTGACAAAGAATGGGTCAGGTTCCAACGTCTCAAAAGTCGCTTTAAATAATTCAAAAGCTGTTAAATCTCCTGTAGCGACGAAAAGTTCTTCGGCAGTAACTGTTTCTAACTCAAGACTAGTCGCTTGTAAAGCTCTAAAAGCATCGAGTTCTGGTAAATTATCCAAATCATCTCAGTTAAAATCGGACTCACTGGCTTGCGATCGCTTAGATTCATCCGATCCGATGTTGTCTCTACCTGTTCCTTTGCCTAATCCCAGTGAAGCCAAAGCGGTTGCCGTTTTAGGGGTTTTACAGATCGGCAATAAACCCTTTGCCATTGTTCAAGCTCCTGGAGAAAGTGTACCTCGTTACATCACAGCAGGAGGCAGTCTTATTAATGGTGAAGTGATAGTTAAATCGATTAATAGCTTTACAGACAATCCTACGGTGACTTTAGTGCAATATAACCAAGAAGTTGTGCGCGCTGTAGGAGAGCCTTCAGAACAACCTGCGGGGGCTAAACCTGAAACTCTCCCTAAAGAAAATCAGACTTCCTAATTTACCTAGAGAATCTGGAGAGTTGGAGCGATTATCTTTAAATCCCTAACGTATGAACCAAGCATCTATAGAAACCAACGTCCTCACCCAAAAAGAAACGATCGCCTATCCCCAATTGCCCCTAGCGGTTTATCGGGAAATTTCTGCCCATTTACAGCAGGTCGAAAGCGTTAAAACCGTTTTAATTCCCCAATCTTCTACTCAATTTGACTATGCCCAAAGCCAAATCGAAGCAGTTCAAATTGAATATCCCGTTGATTTATCAAGCCAAGAAAAACAATATTTGGAAGCAATCTTGGAATATTACAGCCAAAAATATGGAAAATATCAACGCCAATTAGATTCAACTAGTTAACTATTTAATCCATCACAAATAAATAAGATGGATTTAATTTTAAATGCCAGGGAAAAGAACAATATTTCAATAATTGCCAATTTTCTTTAAAGAGTTCCACCTGGAAATGGTAATCATTAAAATGCGTTGAGGGATTATTTAGCTTAATATATAAAGTGATACGGTGGGGCGTTTCACTGCTTTGAGCCAACCAACAGGGAAAGATATTAATGTCCCTGGGTTGATAGTCATCCCTTAAAATTTCTAATTCTTCAAAGGTCAATTGATGGGCGCGAATACCCACATACTTTACCTTAGAGGCGATCGCGTTTTCCAAAATCAAAGTACAATCCCAATCTAAAGCCTGGACAGAATAGGGAGAGATAATTGCAACAGAAGAAAAATTTTTACACCCCGTTAATCGAGCGATTTCATAGGTAGTAGGACTATGGAAAATTTTTTGTTTATGACCACTCGCCAACACTTGACCCTCAGAAATCACTAACAGATCCTGACAAATACGATAAAGTTCTTCTAAATTGTGAGACACCATCACCGTCACTCCGTCATAAAGAGCCAAAACTTCAATCAGATTTTTTTCCATTTGGCTCCGTAATTGGGTATCTAGTGCCGAAAAAGGTTCATCCAATAGCAGTATTTCAGGATTCATCACCAATGCTCTTGCTAAGGCGACCCGTTGTTGTTGTCCACCCGATAGTTGAACAGGATAATAATCTTCCCAATCCTGTAATTGCATTTGTTGAATTTGAAAATCCACTCGTTCTATTTGTTCCATAAGCGGTAGATTTTGCACCCCAAAAGTAATATTTTGTCGAACCGTTAAATGGGGAAAAAGGGCATAATTTTGAAAAACAAAACCAACACGACGTTGATAGGAAGGAATATTAATTTTATGTCGAGCATCAAACCAAATTTGATTATTAATACTAATAAAACCCCGATCTGGGACTTCTAAGCCTGCGATACACCTAAGCGTCAAGCTTTTCCCTGACCCTGAGACTCCTAATAATCCCAAGGGTTTGTTATGGACTTCTAGATTAATATTTAAAGAAAAATCGCCATAATTTTTTTGGATATCTACAAATACTTGATTAAAATTCCCAAAGGTATATTCAGTATGGGGAATGAAGTTAATCTTGGAATCATCTCTAATCCGATCTGAATGAGTATTAGGGGAAATATCTAAGTTATTATTTTCTTCTCTTTTTTTTGACCTTACTATCTTTTTAATTTGCTGAGAATTTGCCCAAAAATTAACTGAAATAATCATAAAAATGGAAAGGAATAAGAGAATTAAAACCCAAAAAAGTGCTTGTTGATAATTACCCGATTCCGCCGCAAAAAAGATCGCCAAGGGCATCGTTTGAGTTTGTCCTGGAATATTCCCTGCTAACATCAAAGTTGCCCCAAATTCTCCTAGTCCACGAGCAAAAGCTAGAATCGTTCCTGCCATAATGCCCCGATAGGCTAAGGGAATTAGAACTTGCCAAAAAATTCTCCATTCCGAAGCTCCTAACGTCCGAGCCGCTAAAATAATATTTTCTTCAATTTGTTCAAAAGCGGCCAAACTCGTTCGATACATCAGGGGAAAGGCGACTACGGTTGAAGTTAAAACCGCCGCTTGCCAGGTAAAAATAATATTAAGATTAATTTGACGAAAAAATTGACCAACAGGACTATTTTGACCGAGTAAAAGCAGTAATAAAAAACCGACAACTGTAGGGGGTAATACTAGGGGAGAAATGAGCAGAGCATCGATCGCACTTTTGCCTTTACCACGATAGTTAAACATCCCCTGAGCCACGATTAACCCCAGGAAAAAGGTGATTATCATAGCCAGACCTGCGGTTTTTAGGGAGATCCATAGGGGAGAAAAATCATGATTAATCATGGCGATCGGATAAACTAATTTGTGATGAAGAAATTATCCGTATTTTACAGTAGATTGTAATTTGAAATGGTATAAAAAGTTTTGAAAATATGCGATAAAATGAGATAAGGCGATCGCCGCTTGCTTCAATCTGTCGTAAAATTAGCTTTGATGAATAAAAAAAATCTAGAAAAGCAGGTTATTTCTAAGCAAAGAGTCGCGGATCATGGTGAGGTTTATACCAGTGAGCGAGAAGTTCGGGCGATGTTGAATCTGGTGCGGTCAGAGACGGAGCGGATTGATTCTCGTTTTTTGGAACCTGCCTGTGGAACGGGTAATTTTTTGGTAGAAGTTTTATGGCGTAAGTTACGGGTCGTTGCTCAAAAATATAGTAATATGCAATTGGAATATGAACGTAATGCGGTTTTGGCGGTTTCTTCGCTTTATGGCATCGATATTTTGTCAGATAATATTCAGGTATGCCGCGATCGCCTTTTTGAAGTATTTTTTCGGGATTTTTATTATGATTTATTTGAAGATAAGGTTAAGGAGGAATGTTGTCGCTCAGTGAAATATATTTTGGAGTGCAATATTATTCAGGGAGATGCGCTAACTCTAAAGACGGTAGGAGAGAGTTCACAACCGATTGTTTTTGCAGAGTGGTCGCTGGTCAATGGTAGTTTTTTCAAGCGTCGAGATTTTACTTTTAAGGAGTTATTAGATCAAGAAAGTATGAATGCTTTACCACTTTTTTCTGATGAAGGAGAAAAGGTTTTTATTCCTACTCCGATTAAGGATTATGAGTTAGTTCATTTTTTGGAGATTGCGAATGTTCAAGGACAATCATTATAATCCTGATGTGTTAACTTGTTTAGCGAATTTAAGCAATGATGAAGTTTTTACGCCGCCAATTTTAGTCAATCAAATTTTGGATTTATTACCAGTTGAATTATGGGAAAATCCAGAGGCTAAATTTCTTGATCCTGTTTCTAAATCTGGGGTATTTTTACGGGAAATTGCCAAGCGTTTGATGGTGGGTTTAGAATCCCAAATTCCTGATCAGCAAGAGCGTATTAATCATATTTATCAACATCAGCTTTTTGGGATTGCGATTACGGAGTTAACGGCTTTATTGTCGCGCAGGACGGTCTATTGTTCTAAGAAGGCAAATGGTAAATATTCGGTGTGTGAAACTTTTGGGGATGAACAGGGTAATATTATCTACAGTCGTTTAGATCATGCTTGGAACAAGGGCAAATGTGTTTTTTGTGGAGCCAGTCAAGAGGTCTATGAAAGGGGCGAGGCGTTAGAAACCTATGCTTATCAATTTATTCATTCTGATAATCCAGCAGAATTTTTTAATAGTATGAAGTTTGATGTTATTGTTGGTAATCCGCCTTATCAATTAAGTGATGGTGGCGCACAAGCGAGTGCTTCTCCTATTTATCATAAATTCGTTGAACAAGCAAAAAAACTAAATCCTAGATACTTAGTTATGATTATTCCTTCTCGATGGTTTGCAGGAGGAAAGGGATTAGATGAATTTAGAAAAGAAATGTTAAATGATAAGAGAATAAGAAAAATAGTTGATTTTCATGATGCAGCTGATTGTTTTCCAGGTGTGGAGATAAAAGGTGGAGTTTGTTACTTTTTATGGGAAAGAGATAATTTAGGAAGTTGTGAAGTTGTACCGACAATTAACGGTAAAAATTTAAAGATAATGACAAGAAAACTTGATGAATATGATATATTTGTGAGATTTAATGAAGCAGTTTCAATACTGAACAAAGTTAAGATTTTTGATGAAGAGAGAGTCTCATCTATTGTCTCTTCTCGTAAGCCTTTTGGTTTTCCTACTACTTATACAAAGTTTTCAACTGAACCTATAGAGAATGGAGTATTAATATATGCTCAAAAGAAAAAAGGCTGGATTGATCGGGAAAAAGTTCTTCTTAATAAAGAATTGATTGATGCACCTAAAGTTTTTCTTTCTAAAGCCTATAATGGCGGTTATACATATCCTCATCAAATTATTAATCTACCTTTTGTTCCTAACAATCCAAGTTGTTGTACAGAAACTTATTTAGTTTGTGGGCCGTTTAATGATGAAATTGAAGCAAATAATTTCACAAATTATGTAAAGACAAAGTTTTTTAGATTTATGGTTTCTATTCGTAAAATAACCCAGGATAATCCAAAGGATAGATTTAATTTTGTTCCTTATTTAGATATGAGAGAAACTTGGACAGATGAAAAACTCTACGCAAAATATAATTTAACTCCTGAAGAAATTGCTTTTATTGACTCAATGATCCGTCCAATGGAATTAGACAAACAAGAGAATATAGAAGATTAAAATGTCATTATTACCTGATTCCTCCTACCAAAAACTCATTATACAAATTGGTGACTTATTACATCAGGGTCGTCAGCAAGCCGCCCAAGCCGTTAATCATTTATTGGTGCAGACCTATTGGCAAATTGGCCGATATATTGTCGAATTTGAACAAAATGGCAACATCAAAGCAGAATACGGTTCAGAACTTTTAGATAAACTTTCCCAAGACTTAAAATTAAAGTATGGCAAAGGTTTTAGTCGCTCTAATCTGATCTATATGCGTAAATTCTACCTGTCATTTAGAAAAAGTGAGACAGTGTCTGACAAATTAAGTTAGAGCTACTATATAGAAATTCTGAAAGCGGAAAATGAGCTAGAAATGAATTTAATATAGTCTGAAGATAATCGCGATCGCCAATTTTCGTTAAAATAGAAACAGACTTCAGGAAAATCATTATGACTATCACCTCCAAACCATCCATTATTCACACAGAAAGGGGTCTGACTATCTCTGGAACCCGCATCACCCTTTATGACGTGATGGACTATTTTACTACAGGTTGGCCTCCCCACTTAATCAAACATTGGCTTCCTTTAACCGAATCTCAACTAAATCAAGCCCTGGATTATATTAAAAATAATCGCTCCGAAGTCGAAGCTGAATATCAAAAAGTGTTAAGAGAAACCGAAGAATTACGACAATATTATGAAGAAAAAAATCGAGAACATTTTGCTAAAATTGCCCAAATTCCTCCCAAACCAGGTCAAGAAGAAATTTATGCAAAACTTCAAGCCTGTAAAAGGAAACTAGGATTAACAACATGATTATTCTGGTAGATTATAACTTAACAGGTTATATTGTTTTCTTTCAAGGAACTCTTGCAAAAGACGGTTGGCTTGATCTGCTTTCAATTCGTTTCCTCACCCTCGAAGAAGTGGGTTTAGCAAATGATTGTAGCGATCGCCTTATTTGGGAATTTGTTCAGTCTAATCAAATGTTATTATTGACTGCTAACCGTAATGCAAAAGGTGAAGATTCTTTGGAACAAACAATCCGTGAAAAAGCAAACTTGACATCTTTACCTGTTATTACTATTGCCAATTTAGATCGCTTTATTGAAAAAGATTACCGAGAAAAGTGTGGTATTCGCATAGTGGATATTGTATTTTCTATTGAAAATTATTTGGGAGTTAGCCGAGTTTTTATTCCTTAAAAATTAATAGCAAAATTTCATTAATGAACACGAACTTTTTTCCGCCCAGACCCCAAACAAATCCTACTATTTACGCCTATCAAGATACCAATCCTCAATATAAAGGATTACTCAAAATTGGTTACACCACTAGGGATGCCAAAACCCGTATTGCTGAACAATATCCTATTATCAAACCAGGCGAATTACCCTACAAAATTCTATTAGAAGAAACGGCTATTCGTAATGATGGTAACTTTTTTACCGATCACGCGGTTCATGCTTACCTGAGACAAAAAGGAATTGCAAACCCTGGGGGAGAATGGTTTCAATGCACTGTCAAAGAAGTCAAAGCCGCGATCTTAGCCATCAAAAATGGTCAAAAAAACGAAGAAAATCGTACTCTAAATTTTGCCCTACGTCCCGAACAACAAGAAGCTATTGATAAAGCCATCGAATATTTTCAAAGCTTTAAACAAGAAAATCCCGATAAAACGCCCCACTTTCTTTGGAATGCTAAAATGCGTTTTGGTAAAACCTTTGCCACCTATCAACTCGCGAAAAAAATGGGCTGGAAAAAGATTTTAGTCCTCACCTTTAAGCCCGCCGTCCAAAGTGCCTGGCAAGAAGACTTATTAACCCATCTCGACTTTACTGGTTGGCAGTTTATTGCTCGTAATAGTTTATTTTTTGAACAAGCCGATCAAACTAAACCTCTTGTTTGTTTTGGTTCCTTTCAAGACTATCTAGGAAAAAATGAAGCGGGAGGAATTAAAGCTAAAAATGAATGGGTACATCTCACCAATTGGGATTGTGTGGTTTTTGATGAATATCATTACGGAGCCTGGCGCGATAATGCTAAAGAATTATTTGAAGCTGAGGGAAAAAAAGAACTCGAATTTGGAGAAGGTCAGGGCATAGATTATTTCGATGAAAGCATTATTCCGATTACGACTAACGCCTATCTCTATCTCTCTGGAACTCCTTTTAGGGCGATCGCCTCTGGAGAATTTATCGAAGAACAAATCTATAACTGGACATATTCCGACGAACAAAAAGCCAAGGAAGAATGGCAAGGTGAAAATAATCCCTATATTGCATTACCCAGAATGGTAATGTTGACCTATCAACTGCCTGATTCTATTCGAGAGATTGCCATGAAAGGAGAATTTAACGAATTTGATTTAAACATCTTCTTTTCTGCCACAGGTGACAATAAACTAGCCAAATTTACCTACGAAAATGAAGTCCAAAAATGGCTAGATCTAATTAGGGGTTCCTATCTGGAAACCAATCTAGACAATCTCAAATTAGGAGCTAAAAAACCGCCTCTTCCCTTTTTGGATACTCGCTTATTAAATGTTTTATCCCATACCTTTTGGTTTTTACCCAGTGTCGCCGCTTGTCAGGCAATGAAAAATTTGTTGGCCCAAAAACAGAACAAATTTTATCACGATTACAAAATCATCGTTGCCGCAGGAACCAGCGCGGGCATTGGAGTTGAAGCCCTTCCTCCTGTTGTAAATGCAATGGCTAATCCTCTTAAAACCAAAAGCATTACCCTCTCCTGTGGAAAATTAACAACAGGCGTTTCTGTTAAACCCTGGACAGGAATTTTTATGTTACGCAATTCTTCTAGTCCCGAAACCTATTTTCAAGCGGCTTTTCGGGTACAAACCCCCTGGACAATCAAAAATCCCGATAGTATTTCCCCCAATCAAGAAGAAATCATCAAAAAAGAATGCTATGTTTTCGATTTCGCTCCCGATCGCGCCCTCAGACAAATCGCAGATTACAGTTGTCGCTTAAATGTGAATGAATCTAATCCTGAAAAAAAAGTCGAAGAATTTATCAAGTTTTTACCCGTGCTTGCCTACGATGGCAGTTCCATGAAACAAGTGGATGCCGCAGGGGTTTTAGATATGGCGATGAGCGGAACAACTGCAACCTTACTCGCCAGACGTTGGGAAAGTGCCTTACTGGTTAATGTGGATAACAACACCTTAGAACGCTTGATGAAAAATGAGGAAGCAATGCGAGCATTAATGAGTATTGAAGGTTTCCGTAATTTGAATCAGGAAATTGAAACGATTATTAATAAATCGAATGCCGTTAAAAAAGTCAAAAAAGAAGCCAATGAAAGAGAACTCAATAAAAAAGAAAAGCAAGAATTAACAGAACAGGAAAAAGAATATAAAAATTTACGCAAAAAGATTCAAGAAAAATTGATTAAATTTGCTACTCGCATACCCGTTTTTATGTATCTCACTGATTATCGAGAGAAAAGTTTAAAGGATGTTATCACCCAATTAGAACCAGGTCTTTTCAAAAAAGTAACGGGCTTAGTTGTCAGGGATTTTGAGTTACTCGTCAGTCTTGGGGTTTTTAACAGTGCCTTAATGAATGATGCAGTCTATAAATTCAAACGCTACGAAGATGCTAGTTTGGAATATATAGGAATTAGCAAGCATGAAGGCGAAAATATTGGTCTATACGACACAGTTTTAAGTTTCAGGGATTATCAGGAAAGTTTTGAAAATATTCGACAACAGTAGAGAGGGCGATCGCCGCTTGGCTCATGGGGATCAAACCCATCCTTTCAGATAATAAATCAATAGTCCTAAATACTCTTTTAACGCGATCGTGTTTAGGTTTAAATATCTAGGATCAGGTAATAAATAAACCAAAATTGTACCAAAATTAAAATCCTTAACCTTGTCTTCTGTCACATAAAAATCCGTAGGAGCAGGAATCACTTTCATCCCCAATTTTTCAAAAATAAGTCGGGCGCGGGGCATATGAAAGGCAGAAGTCACTAATAAAACTTCCTTAATACCTTTTTGATCCAGAATTTTTTGCACATTTACCGCATTTTCGTAGGTATTTAATGAGTTAGGTTCCTCAATAATCGCTGAGTCAGGAACTCCCATCATTGCCAATAAAGTCCCCATATCCGTCGATTCGGGAAGTCCTCCGCCAAGCCAGCCAATTCTTCCCCCCGAAACAATCACTATTGGGGCTTTGCCGTCACGATAGAGTTTCGCCCCATACAAAACGCGATCGCCTGCTTCATTCACTTCGGGCATGGAACGGGGATAGGCTGCCGATGAGATGCCGCCTCCTAAAACCACGATCGCTTCGGCGTTTGGCATGACCGAGGGTGGTAAATTTTGCCGTTCCAAGGACTTCATCAAGGCTTGACTTACCCAGAAATTGCTACTGACGAGAATAATCAACAACGCGATCGCGGCAGGAAATTGAAGCCAGGAACGTTTTTTCCACTCAAAAAAACAAATGATACCGAGCAATATCGCAACTAAACCCAGGGGATAGAGCAAGAGGGGAATAAACTTAGAGAAAAAGATAAAATCTCCTAGAAAATACCCCCTAAAAAAAAATTCAGCAGGGAAAAAGAGAAATTTCCACCAGTTAATCAAGATCATTGACGACTAAAGCGTAAATTAGCCATATTATCAGAATTTGTCCCACTATGGGCAACCGCAATTACTTCTGCCTTAACCCCCTGGGTAGCCAGAGCTTGCACCCGCTCTTCCGCTTGAGATTTTTCAGAAAAGGTTCCCGCATGAATAAAACCATCGGTTTGGCGCACAAAGGCCATGGGTTCAACCGCTTGTACCTGGGCAAGAGAAATATTTTGGGTTTCTTTTACTTGAACTTGATAAAGTTTGGTCGTCGTTGCGATCGCGGAAGTATCTGAGTTATCTGAAATATTAGGTTTAATACTGGGAATTAGTGTTTTTATATTGATTTGGTTAGAAATGGGTTCTGTAGTGGGTTTTATCGCAGTCCGATTCCCCTTGGGCTGTACAGCAGGGGCAACTGCTCTTTTCGTTTGAGGCATTTTAGAATTAGAAATCGGTGCGGTCACAGAGCCACTGGTAAACACATATTCTCGAATTACCTTAGATTGAGTTTGAATAGGAGAAGAAACACCGTTAGGGGGAACTGGTAAGCTCGGATGTGCGTCAGTAGGATTATAGATGGTGGGAGGCAAACCCTGGGGAACTTTCAGCACAGGGGGCAGTGGTAAACGTTTACTCGATGATAATTGGGCTTGGCTGGGGGATGGAAAACTTACCACCAAAGCCAAAGCACCTAAAGCAAAAATAGATAAAGCGTAGGGCTTCATCGCAACACTCCATTAATAAAAATTTCCTCACACCTAAAACGAATTGAGAATACTTTTTCGTTTTTCGGCTTTACCCTGAATTGTAAGCGAAATGTTAGCCTAGAGAAAGTTATTGTTACGTTCGGTGATCTTTAAGTTTTTGATAAGTATTGAGAATGGTTAAAAAAGTTGTCGTTGGCTTATCTGGAGGAGTTGATAGCTCAGTTGCGGCGGCTGTCTTACACCGTCAAGGCTATGAAGTGGTCGGATTAACTTTATGGTTAATGAAAGGAAAAGGCCAATGTTGTTCAGAAGGAATGGTTGATGCGGCTAGTCTGTGTGAGCAATTGGGCATTCCCCACGAAATTGTGGATAGTCGTGACCTTTTTCAGACCCATATCGTGGATTATTTGGTGACGGGTTATGGGGAAGGGGTTACGCCTCTGCCCTGTTCTCAATGCAATAAGGCGGTTAAATTTACGCCCATGCTCAACTATGCCCAAGAAACGCTAGGCATTGACCAAATTGCAACGGGTCACTATGCACGGATTCGCTATGATGCCACGAGTGGGCGTTATCAATTATTGCGGGCGGTGGATTTACACAAGGATCAATCCTACTTTCTCTATGATTTGAGTCAAGACGTTCTGGCGACGGTCTTATTTCCCCTGGGAGAACAAACTAAGACAGAAACTCGCCGAATTGCTACCGAATTTGGTTTAAGTGTGGCGGATAAGCCCGATAGTCAGGATTTATGCCTAGTAGAGTCTCATGGCTCCATGCGGGATTTTTTGAATAAGTATATTTCAGAAAAAGAAGGGGAAATTGTCGATCTTTCGGGCAAGGTTTTGGGGAAACACCAGGGCATTCACCATTACACCATTGGGCAACGTAAAGGTCTGGGGATTGCGGCTCCCGATCCGCTTTATGTGGTGAAACTTGATCCTGTGATGAATCGAGTGATTGTTGGCGATCGCGACAGTGCGGGTAGTTTGGATTGCTCTGTAACGCGACTGAACTGGGTTTCTATGACGGAACCGACGACTCCCATTCGCTGTGAAGTGCAGGTTCGTTATCGGTCTTCTCCTGTGGTGGTCAGTGTGGTTCCCCTAGAAAATGACCGAGTTAAATTAGTCTTTGATGAACCCCAATTTGGCATTACCCCTGGTCAAGCGGCAGTTTTTTATAACGGAGAAATTCTCTTGGGTGGTGGGATTATCGAAAAATCCGTAGAATAAACTAAATTATTGGTCTCAAACTTTCAATAATAGGAGAAATTAATGGCAACAGGTAAAGGTTACCGTCAAACCTATCGAAGAAAACCGCCAAAAAATAAGAAATCTTTTCCTAGTGTTTGGTTGTTATTGGGTATGTTATTCGGGGTATTTTTACTAAACAAACCATTATTTTCTCGGTTTATTTCTAATGATAACCTGACGGCTTTTACCACTACTGTATTAGAGAAAAATTTCCTACCGACTTCCGTTGTTCTGACCGAGCGAATCAGTAATCCTGTTGCAGGCAATCCCAAAATTTTGCCCCTAACAGAGTCCGATCCCCTAGATAAACTAGCTGCTTCCTTGGATTACAGGGGGTCATCGGTTGAAGAACTTGCTAAAATATTGACTCCCTTGGCTTCAACTGAATCTGGAAAAGCTCGTTTAGCTTATGCCTGGATTACCCAACATATTGCCTACGATGTGGAAGCTCTTAAACGCGATCGCCGAGAATTAGATTTAAGTACAACGGGCGTATTAACGAGTCGAATGACCATTTGTTCAGGCTATGCCAACCTTTATCAATCTTTAGCTAAGGCAATGGGTTTAAAATCCGTGATTGTTGAAGGCTATGCGAAAGGGCCAAGCTATTTAGTGGGGCAAGATCAGGATATTAATCATGCCTGGAATGGCGTAAAAATTGATGGGACTTGGTATCTTCTTGATGCTACCTGGGGGGCAGGCGCGATCGAAAACGATCAATTTGTCGCAAAGTTTAATCCCTATTATTTCGCCACCCCTCCCGATCAATTAATCTATAGTCATTTTCCTGCCGAAAGCCAATGGCAATTATTACCAACGGTTTATACTAGGGCAGCATTTGACCAGTTTCCTGATCTTTCAGCTCCTTTTTTCCGTGATCGACTCCAACTTTTAAGCCATCAAGATAATAGGACGATTTCTGCTAATGGACAGTCAGAAATTCGACTCAATACTCCCGATAATATTTTGATTGCAGCTCAACTATTAGATAAAACAGGCTCTAAATTAGATCAGAGTTATACCTTTGTACAAAAACAAGGTCAACAGGCGATCGTTCGTGCTTCCTTTCCCTCCGTTGGGGAGTATGAACTAATTATTTTTTCTAAAAAAAGAGAGGAAGAAACCTATCATCAAGCGGTTAAGTATGATATCAAAGCCGTTGCACCAGGGGAAGCTTTTCCTTTAATCTATGGGAGTTTTGCTGATAAAAATGCTTATTTAGAAACGCCTTTAACCAAATCCTTACCCGTCAATCAAGCGAGTTATTTTCAACTCAAAGTTAATGGAGCAAATAAGGTGATTGTTGTCAATCAAGACACTAATCAGATAACAGAATTAACTCCCAGTAGCTCTTTTTTTATCGGCTCGGTTGTGATTAATCCAGGCAAGATTATTGTAGCAGCACAATTTCCAGGGAATGATCAATATTGGACTTTGTTGGAATATAATTAAAAATACTCAAAATATCGTAAATAATTCAAACTATTTTAATTTCATTAATTTATTAATCAAAAATGCCTTCTAGTCCCAAAATTACAATTACGATTAAACTCTTCGCCGCCTATCAAGAAGCCTATAACGTAGGAGAATTAAAACGGGATTTTAGCCCTAACACCTCTATTTTGGAGGTACTAAATCAGTTAATTTCGGAACGCCCCGAACTAGAAAAGTGGCGATCGCTGACTCGCTTTGGTTTAAATTTACAGTTTGTAGAAGCAGAAACGTTGCTCCAAGATGGAGACGAAATTGTTTTTATTCCTCCTGTTAGTGGTGGTTAGATCAAGCTTTTCTTGGCGATCATTCACAAGATCGACTTTGAGTTATGTTATTCTGACAGTATTTTGTGATGGGAGGGTGAGTCACGGTGAGTTATATTTTGGGCATTTCTGCGTACTACCATGACAGTGCGGCGGCGTTAATTCACAATGGCGAGATTATCGCGGCGGCTCAAGAAGAACGCTTTACTCGCAAAAAGCATGATGCCAGGTTCCCCAAAAATGCGATTATTTATGCCCTAACAGAAGCCAAAATTTCCTTGGGGCAACTGGATTATATTGTCTTTTATGAAAAACCCCTACTCACCTTCGATCGCCTGTTAGAAACCTATCTTGCCTACGCACCGCAGGGATTACAGTCTTTTATTTCCGCTATGTCCGTCTGGTTACAGGAAAAACTCTATCTCAAAACTGTACTTAAAAAAGCTCTGGCAGAATTGGGGAATTGCAAGCCGAAACAACTTCCCCCCTTACTTTTTGGGGAACATCATCAGTCCCACGCGGCATCGGCTTTTTTCCCTAGTCCGTTTGAAAAGGCGGCAGTTTTGTGCATGGATGGGGTCGGGGAATGGGCGACGACTTCTCTCTGGTTGGGAGAGGGAAATCAGTTAACGCCCCAGTGGGAGATTGATTTTCCCCATTCTTTAGGGTTACTTTATTCTGCTTTCACCTATTACACGGGATTTAAGGTTAATTCGGGGGAATATAAGCTGATGGGACTCGCTCCCTATGGTGAGCCGAAATATGTGGATTTAATTTTAAATAATTTGCTAGATTTAAAAGATGACGGCACGTTTAGGTTAAATATGAAGTATTTTAACTATACAACGGGCTTAACCATGACCAATCAGCTCTTTGACCGTCTTTTTGATGCGCCTCCTCGTCAGCCTGAAGCAGCATTAACTCAGCGAGAAATGGATATTGCCGCTTCTATCCAGCACGTAACGGAGGAAATTGTTTTAAAATTGGCGAATACGGCACAAAAGGAGTTGGGAGTCGATTATCTTTGTTTGGCGGGAGGAGTTGCCCTCAATTGCGTGTCAAATGGTCGCCTATTGCGAGAAGGTAAATTCAAGGATATTTGGATTCAACCTGCGGCGGGAGATGCGGGGGGCGCGATCGGGGCGGCGTTGTCGGTTTGGCATCAATATTTAGAAAAACCTCGTCAACCAGAGGGTTGCGATCAAATGAAGGGTTCCTATTTGGGGCCAAGATTTAGTCCTGATGAAATTCAACAATATTTGGATGATGTTAGGGCAATTTATACCCATTTTGATGAGTCTGAATTGTGTCAAACGGTGGCAAACATTTTAGCGAAAGGAAATGTTGTTGGCTGGTTTCAAGGAAGACTGGAATTTGGCCCCCGTGCGTTAGGCGATCGCTCAATTATTGGGGATCCGCGCAATGAAAAAATGCAATCGGTGATGAATTTAAAAATTAAATATCGAGAATCTTTTCGACCCTTCGCACCGTCAGTTTTAGCGGATAAAGTCTCGGATTATTTTGAATTAGATCACAATAGTCCCTATATGTTGTTAGTTGCTAATATTAAAGAAGATTTAAAAATTGCCATGACGGAGGAACAAAAACAATTATTTGGTATCGAAAAATTAAATATCCCCCGTTCCCAATTACCTGCCATTACCCATGTGGATTATTCAGCCCGTGTGCAGACGGTTCATCCTGAAACCAATTCTCGTTATTATCAATTAATCAGTGAATTTGAAGCTTTGACGGGTTGCGGTGTTTTGGTGAATACTTCCTTTAATGTGCGAGGTGAACCTATTGTTTGTACGCCCGAAGATGCTTATCGGTGTTTTATGCGGACAGAAATGGATTATTTGGTTTTAGAAAATTATGTCTTAGCGAAAACCGATCAACCTCAAGTTAAAAAAGATCAAACTTGGCAACAAGAATTTGAATTAGATTAAAAAAAGATTATGAGTGAAAATAAAAAATTAACTATCAAAGAGTTACGAGAATTTGGCTTATTAACAGGTGGAATTATTGCGGTATTATTCGGCTTAATTTTACCGTTAGCTCGTGGTCACTCTTTACCGATTATTCCCTGGGTAATCGCGATTATTTTTGTAGGGCTTGCAATACTGTTGCCGAAATCTCTTGATCCTATTTATCGCGTTTGGATGAAAATAGGTTTTTATGTCGGTTGGCTAGAGAGTCGAATTGTTTTATCGATTGTTTTCTTTATTATTTTAACTCCGATGGCATTGATTATAAAATTATTCAACCGAGATACGATGGCGAGAAAGTTTGATTTTCAGGTAGAAACTTACCGTAGTTCTAGTAAAATTAATCCTAGTTCTGGGATGGAAAAACCTTATTAATTAAGATATTAAAATATAAGAACATAATATATTATGTCCCTACAATTATTTGAAAATTATGTCATAAGTGAGTTAACAAATGGACGGATTTATTGAATTAGTTAAGGATGTTTGGGGTTTTTTGAAAGCACGTCAAAAATTTTGGCTTTTACCCTTAATTATTACCCTGGTGTTATTAGGGGCTTTGATTGTCTTCACTCATGGATCGGCGATCGCGCCTTTTATTTACACTTTATTTTGATCAGAATTCGTAGGTAAAACGTAAATTAGTCCTGAAATAAGGGTTAAAATGACCGAGAGCCAAAAAACGATTAAGGCGGGCATTTTCCACGTTTCATCTAAGGGAGCCAAAAGTAAGGCGATCGCGAAAATTTGGGAAACGGTTTTCAGTTTGCCCCAGAGATTTGCCCCAGAGATTGCGCCACTCCCACTGACTCGCCAACCCGCGATCGCCAATTCCCGACCCAAAATCAAAAAAACTGCCCAGGCGGGAATCACTTGCCACTGAATTAAGATTAAAAATGGCCCTAATACTAATAATTTATCAACTAAGGGATCGAGAAATTTTCCCATTTCTGTGATTTGATTGAGTTTTCTCGCCAAATATCCGTCTAACCAATCCGTTGCCGCCGCGATCGCAAAAATGCCCGTTGCCCACCATCGATGGGCTGAAGTTGGATCGACCAGTAAGATAAAAATAAACGGTAAACCCAATAAACGCGAGAGAGTAATGGTATTCGGTAAATTCATGAGAAATAAATAATAATAAGACTGTTGAACTGCAAATATTTGTTAAGCAAGTATTGACCAAAACACAAACAGCTATTTCTTACAAGTGGCAGTACAATAGTTAAAAAACATTAAAATTCTTAAAGAAAATTTCTTCGTCAGTATAATTTGATAATCTACATTTTAGAATAGCTTATTATGGGAAAAAGTTCTTTATTAAATCAGGTTAAATTGCAATTTACAGGGGAAAATCCTGAGCTAAGAGAAGATTTATCCGCCGTTCACTCGTCAACCGATGGATATCTCTGGCTAGGATGCGATGAAGGGATTAATATAGAAAGATTAAAATTAATCAATCTAGAAACAAAAGATACCTTTGGAGAACATAAAAGTTTTAATGTACAAAATTATCTCGATTTACCTGATGGTAATCAAACTGAAATTGATATAGAAGGTTTAGCTGAATCGGATGATTATCTTTGGCTCGTCGGTTCCCATAGCCAAAAGCGTAAATCTGTTAAACCCGAAAAATCCGATGCAGAAAATAGCCAACGTTTAGCCACAATTGAAGCCGAATCTAATCGTTATTTACTGGCTCGTATTCCTTTAATTAACGGTGAATTACATAAAAATCACGCCTCTCCCTCTGATCCAAAGCAACCATTATCTGCCGCAATTTTAGAACTAACTCGCGAGGGAAATTTACTGACAGAAGCTTTAGCAGATGATTCCCATTTAGGGCCTTTTATTAAAGCGGATATTCCTTCAAAAGATAATGGTTTTGATATAGAAGGTTTAGCCGTCAAGAATAATCGAATTTTCCTCGGTTTACGGGGCCCAGTTTTGCGGGGGTGGGCAATTATTTTGGAACTTGAAGTTAAAAATACTGCACCTAGTTTACTCAAACTTAAAAGAATTGGAGACAAGGAGCGTCGCTATAAAAAGCTTTTCGTGAATCTTCAAGGTTTAGGTATTCGGGAAGTGTCAATCGAAGGAGATGATTTGATTATTTTAGCGGGGCCAACAATGGATCTAGATGGGCCTGTTAAAATTTTTCGTCTGGAAAATGGAACGAATTTTGAGGACGAAAGTTTTTCTCATCCGACAGTCGTAATGGATATTCCCTATGGAGACGGTTTTGATCACGCGGAGGGGATTACTCAATTGACTTCTCTGTCGGGAAAACCCGCTCTACTAGTGGTTTATGATTCTCCCGATCGCAAAAGATTGGTCGGAACCCAGGATATTCTGGTGGATGTCTTTGAGTTGTAGAAATTGAGCAATTCATTCCGCGATCGCGTCTTAATCTATTATTCTATTTTTGGATAATTAATAAGGTGTAAATTCTAATTATTAACTAGATTTAAGAAGGCATTAGAATTTTTTTTCTATCAAAAGAATTAAATGATTTTTTTTAACCTCACTCTTTAGAAAGAGAAAATTATTGATATCTTCAATGAATGAACCCCAAATTAGGTTAGGATACAAAGAGTTATTCGGAGTTAATGTAGGATTCGACAATGGTAGAACGTCCCATCAAAAAGTCTGAGCGTCAAGCTAATCCAGATGCCAGCAACAGTCCATCTCCCCAATCTTCTAGAGATGAACGCAAAGAGCCTAGAGATGAGCGTCAAGATCGTTCTGCTCGTGGAAAAGGTAAAGGCAAGGGAAAACGGGGTTCCCGCGAGGAAGAACCCAAGCAAGCGGTCAATCCAGCTTTTGCCCGTCCTCCCAAACCCAGTAAGGCTAAACCTCCTGTTATCGAAGAAGTTGCGCCAGAAGTGACGGAAGACAGTTCAACAGAAGAAATTACAGGAGAAGTCTCCGAGGAAACGACTGAGGCAGTAACAGAATAAATTCTAAGGAGTTTTATTTATTGCTTTTAGGAAAAATAAGGTGTTGATCGTACTTTTGTGCGATCGCCTATTTCCTAAGTTTATTTCATCTAATATGAGTAGGTAACGAATGAATTCAACAGAATCTGTTAACTCTTCTATTAAAATATTTCCTTTAGAGGTGCAAACCCAAGGAAAAATTGTTATCCCTCAAGATATTTTAAGTGCTTTGCAAATTAATGAAGGAGAAACTCTGGCTTTAGTGCAAGTCGGTGATTTCATTTTACTGACCTCAAAGCTTCCCCTCGTTAATACTTTAACTGAAAAATTTATTTCTTTGATGAATGTTAATCAAGTCAGCTTAGATGAATTATTAGACGGATTACAACAAGAGCGACAGTTTTTTTGGCAAGAACGGCAAGCCAGTGCGTAGAATTTTTTTAGATTCAAGTGTTTTAATTGCGGCTTGTGGTTCCATGAATGGAGCCAGTCATACTGTCATTGTGATGGCTGAAATAGGTCTTTTCAAAGTCTTAATTTCAAAACAAGTTCTCGAAGAATGCGAACGAAATATAAGCAAAAAAATGATTGCAGCTTTGCCTATTTTCAGACAAATTTTAATGATCATTAATCTAGAAATTACCCCCGATCCTCTGCCTCAAGATATCGATAAATACAAATTGATTATTGAACCTAAAGATGCTCCAATTCTTGCCTCAGCGATCGCCGCCAACGCAGATCGAATCCTCAGCTTAAATACCAAAGATTTTAATGAAACTGTTTCTAGTCAATGTGGTTTAATGATTCAAACGCCTAGTCAATTTATTCAAGAAATTCGTTCAATACTGGCTCAAGAACTTTAGGGCGATCGCTAATTTTTGCTAATCAGAACTTATTCGATTTTTTGGGCTATTAGGATTATTAATACGAAATTTAAGCAATCTTTCTAGAATTGTCCTAAAGTCGATTATAATTCATAGGTTATTACCAATCTCTCCTTAATCTCAGATCTCAAATAATGTCCTTGCTAATTCAACCGCCCGAAATCCCTACCTGTGCGTGGAAACGTCCCATTGGGAAAGGATGGGACAAACCCTATACCGTCCGTTATGCCAGTAATTTAGACGATGGCCCCTGGCATGGGATGCCCCTGGGTGGATTTGGAGCAGGTTGCATTGGGCGATCGCCGAAGGGAGATTTTAACCTATGGCACTTAGACGGAGGAGAACACGTTTTTCGTAGTTTACCCGCCTGCCAATTCAGTATTTATGAACACGCTGAAGGCGAAGCAGCCCAAGCCTTTGCTCTCAGCACCGAAGCTCCCACCGATGGCAGTTTATCTCGTTGGAACTGGTATCCCAAGGAAAAAGGAACCTATTCTGCCCTTTATCCCCGCAGTTGGTATGAATATAAAGGGGTATTTAAAAGCGATATCGTTTGTGAACAGTTTTCACCCATTTGGGCAGGAAATTACCAAGAAACCAGCTATCCCGTCGCTATTTTTGATTGGACAGTACATAATCCCACTGATAAAGTCATTACCCTTAGTATTCTCTTAACTTGGCAAAATATAGTGGGTTGGTTTACCAATGCCATTAAATCACCGACCGTTAAAGTGCGCGATGATGGCAGCCCTGTCTATGAATATCAACCTCGTTGGGGCGACAGCACGGGAAATTTTAATCAATGGATCGAAGATAATTACCGCGTTGGTTGCTTGCTCAATCGCATTCAATTGCGCGATCAAATCCAAGAAGGAGAAGGTCAAATTTGTTTTGCCAGTGTCACCAATCCCAGCCTAGAAGTTTTTCACCATAGCCGTTGGAATCCCAGTGGAGATGGGTCAGATATTTGGGACTTTTTTGCAGGCAATGGTTCCTTACCCGATTATCAAGACGAAACGCCTGCCGATCCTGGAGAACAAATTGGCGCGGCTCTGGCCATCCGCTTCACCGTTAAACCTGGTAAAACTCGCCGCATTCCCTTTATTTTATCTTGGGATTTACCCGTAACAGAATTTGCCGAAGGTATTAATTATTATCGACGTTATACAGACTTTTTTGGACGGAATGGACAGAATGCCTGGTCAGTGATTCGGACAACCTTAAAACATAGCGATACCTGGAAAGAAAACATCCAAGATTGGCAAAATCCCATTCTTAAAAATCCTGAACTTCCTAACTGGTTTAAAATGGCTTTGTTTAATGAATTATATTTATTAACCCAAGGGGCAACCCTCTGGACAGCCGCGACGGAAAATGATCCCGTTGGACAATTTGGAGTCTCTGAATGTCTGGATTATCGCTGGTATGAAAGTTTAGATGTGAGGCTCTATGGATCATTCGGATTAATGATGCTTTGGCCCCGTTTAGATAAGGCTATTTTAGAAGCCTTTGCCAGAGCAATTCCTAGCTACGATAATACCCCTAGAATTATTGGTTATAATCAAGCTTCAGCAATTCGCAAAGCCCAAGGTGCAACGCCCCACGATTTAGGTGCGCCCAATGAACATCCCTGGGAAAAAACCAACTATACCAGTTATCAAGATTGCAATCTTTGGAAGGATTTGGGGAGTGATTTTGTCCTTCAAGTTTATCGAGATTTCCTGTTAACGGGAGCAGAGGATTACAGTTTTCTGTGGGAATGTTGGCAAGCGATTACAGAAACCCTCGCCTATCTCAAGGAATTTGATTTAGATAATGATGGGATTCCCGAAAATTCAGGTGCGCCCGATCAGACCTTTGATGATTGGCAGTTATTGGGCATTAGTGCCTATTGTGGCGGGCTTTGGATTGCGGCCCTCGAAGCGGCGATCGCGATCGGTGAAATATTATTAGAACATCCCACCATTCAACCCGAATTAATCCCTCAAAACTATCCTGAATCCGTTGAGAATTTTATCCAAATCTATCGAGATTGGTTGGCTCAATCCCGTGCTATTTATCACGATACATTGTGGAATGGAGAATTTTATAAACTGGATAGCAAAAGTGGTTCCGATGTGGTGATGGCGGATCAACTTTGTGGCCAGTTCTATGCCCGTTTATTGGGTTTACCCGATGTGGTAGAAACGCAATATGCAGAGAAAGCACTCACGAAAGTTTATGAGACTTGTTTTCTCAAATTTGCTGATGGAAAAATTGGCGCGGCCAATGGTTTAAAATCCGATGGAACTCCCGAAAATCCTGATGCAACCCATCCCTTGGAAGTGTGGACGGGAATTAATTTTGGTTTAGCATCATTCCTGTTACAAATGGGAAGGTCAGAAGAGGCTTTTCTGTTAACGGAAAAAGTCGTTAATCAAATTTATGAAAATGGGTTACAATTCCGCACTCCAGAGGCGATCACGGCTGTCGGAACCTTCCGAGCTAGTCATTATCTGCGAGCAATGGCAATTTGGGGAATTTACGGTGTGTTAACACAGTTTAAAATTTCTGAAGGCTAAAAAATGCGATCAATAACACAATGAATTTACCACCTCTCAACGCCAATACCATTTGGGCAATTCTCAACGAAGAATTAAGTGATGAAACGGTGAATCATTTAGTTGCCTATTACTTGGGCTATCGCTATGATTCAGAGAAGCAAACCTGGGATAATCAACACGTTGCTGAAGATTGGCGCAAGGATTATCCCGATCCGCCAGATTTTATCGAAAATCGTCCCCCCACTGTTAAGCTAACTCGCTCAATTCCCCCAGAAAACAAACAATTACTCAAGGAAAAATTAGGATTTAAAGGCTATAAAATTGGAGAATTCGGCCCCCGACAAACCCGCAGAGCAACAGCCGCTAATTGGTTATTAAGTTTCCTACAAACCCATTCAGGTTGATGATTTTCAATAGATGTCTCCAGAAATCAAGAGTGCATCAATTGAAGCCCTTGGTAGGGGCAATTCATGAATTGCCCTTGATTCTTGGGGATGTCTAATCTATTTTGTAAAAGGCTAAAAAAAAAGTAGTAAGCTCTATGGTTTAAGACACTTCAACTACTTTTTTCAAATTAGTCCAAATTGATGTATTGTTTTTGAAAGATTTTATCCTTTTACTCAATCCAGCGAGATGACTCCAGAAAAGTGGAGATAAATTCCCAATTTTCCGTCGATCGCGTATCGGACTTGTTACAAGAATTAAAATCTGTAAAATTAATTTTTACACAACAGAATCGCTTGAGTTATCAGCAAATCCATCTATTAAAACTAGATTTTGCTAAAGAGGATTTGGCCAACAGACTACTGCAAAATTTTTCTAGTCATTATCCCAACATTCAGAGGACATTAAATCCCCAATTTGATCGCGGAGTAAAAAATCACTACGCTCTAGTTCACATTCCACACAAACCCATTCACGAGCAGGAATGTATTGACAAAGGACATAAATCGGCTGCTGGCGGCTGACTGTACCAGTTTCCACTAACTGACGAACTTCATCTTTGATCATACTTAAAGAATAACCAAAGGAAGAAGGAATGGCGGGGAGAGTAGCAATACTCATAGATAAATACCTAAGCAACTAATAAGGCTTACTGACTAATATACTCTAACTCGCCATAAAGTAAAAGAGGAAACTCGCTGTATTTTAAATTACATTTTTTCAGGATTCTCTTAGTCCTTACCAGATAAGACTTTATTAGAGTGTTAAAAATCATTACAATGGCTGAAGTGCTTGTAGGTCAAGGATTCCTGACATTTTCTGGAGAGAATCCAAGGATCTTTTTTTGAAAAATTTCTAGAAAATTGAAAAATCTAAGGGTTGGTTTTTGCCCAGAGAGCTAGTCCTCCTCCTTTTCCCCTAGCCGCTAAGATTTGGGGATTGATGACAAAATAGGCAAAAAAAGCCTGTTGGGCGATGCGTTTTTGATAAAAGCTTTCTTCGCTGACTTTTCCGCCTCGGATATAGCCATCATAAAGGGGAATTCCCAGGATTTGGACACGCATTCGGGTGAAGTCGAAGGCTAACAAGTTCTTTTTGCTCAAAAATTTAACTGGCCCTTTAACGGATAAGCGTACCGTTCCCACTTGTACGATGTTTTCAATTTCCCCCTGGTCTTGAGTGGTTTCTTGAAAATGAATTTCAATTTTAATCCCAGGAAAAAGATATTTTCCTGCTCCTAAGACGATGCCCGCTCGATTTCTGGCTTTTTGGGTTCCTGTAATAAAGCAGAGTCGCCAATTTCCCACCAATTCCCGCAAGCAGTGGGATGATTTTTCGTAACGTGCTTCTTTTTCCAGATCCAGTAGGGCGGCCACCAGTTTATCCCCAGGAGGTTTACTGATTCCTGATTTCAAAATGGCCTGGGCGGCCTGTTCCAATAGGGCGAGTGATGAATTCATAGGATTTAGGTTAAGGCGGCGATCGAGACTTTGGCGGCGATTTGTTGGGCGATCGCGGTTAATGCCTTAGCCGATGCAGATTCAGGATCAGCGACCACAATGGGAATGCCTTTATCACCCCCTTCTCTGAGAGAAATTTCGAGGGGAACACAGCCCAGGAGGGGAATATTGAGTTCTTTGGCGGTTTTTTCTCCTCCTCCCGAACCGAATAAGTCATAACTGCGATCGGGCTGATCAGGGGGGATAAAATAACTCATATTTTCCACAATTCCCAGAACGTTAATTCCCATTTGTTGGAACATTTTTAGGCCGCGTCGGGCATCTAGGAGGGAAACTGTCTGGGGAGTGGTGACAATGACGGCTCCTGCCATTGGGACAGCTTGGGAAAGGGTTAATTGGGCATCTCCGGTTCCAGGGGGCATATCCACAATGAGATAATCCAAATCTCCCCAGGCGACTTGATAGAGAAATTGACGAATAATGCCATTGAGCATGGGGCCACGCCAGATTACGGGTTGGTCGGGATCGATTAGAAATCCCATCGACACCATCTTAATGCCATGATTAAAAACGGGTTCTAAGATATCTCCCGCCGCACTCTGCTGAACTTTCACTTGGGCTGTACTGAGTCCCAACATGGTGGGAGCATTGGGGCCATAGATATCGGCATCCAATAGGCCGACCTTCGCACCTGTTTTTGCTAAAGCAACGGCCACATTGACAGCAACGGTACTTTTGCCCACACCACCTTTACCGCTAGAAATGGCGACAATATTTTTAACATTGGTGATGGATTGGCGATCGGGTAGGGATTTTTGTTGAGGCGTTTCTGCGGTTACATCTACCGTCACACTGGCGACTCCTGGTAAGGTTTTGACGGCTTTTTGGCAATCTTCGACGATAAATTCTCGCAAAGGACAGGCGGGGGTAGTTAAAACTAGGGTAAAGCTCACGTTGCCGTCGTCAATTTTGATATTGCGAATCATGTTGAGTTCAACGAGGCTTTTTTGCAATTCGGGATCTTGTACGGGGCGTAGGATCTCTAGGATGGTTTGGGTGTCCAGGGTCATAACTTTATTTTTTTATTTTTTTCCTTACCCTAGAGCGTTTCGCACTCCTTGGGGTTGATTCGTTGAAAATTTTCACTTTCTTTCTCTATTTTAGGTCTCGATTGTCTGTTCTCTGCATTAATTCGATTTTTTCTGGGGAGCGATCGCATTTTTCTCTTTTCGGGGAAGGGCGATCGCTTTTTAATTTAGCATCATTGATAAAAAAAGGAAGAATACGAGATCCTTCCCCAAAAAATTAATTTATTAACTCAAACTATGAAACATCAACCAATTCATAGGGTAAGGTCAGTTTATCCAATTGTTGTAACAATAGACTGAGGAATAAACCCACATCGGTAACAACCCCAACGGATTCCACTGAACCGCGATCGCTGAGTTTGGTGACAACGGCGGGATTAATATCCACACAAACCATTTTTACCCCCGCCGGAGGCAAATTACCTACCCCGATAGAGAGCAACATACTAGAG
>QBMS01000053.1:14494-25808 GCA_003249095.1 Snowella sp. | reverse complement strand
GTTAAGTCCTTGTCTTGTAAGGATTTCATTCTAATAATTAGACTGAACCAGTGCCAATAATCTTGTTAGCTCTTTAAATTCAATCTTACTTAAATCTGTGCCGATTAACGTTAATAACTCATCTTTGTCTGTTGCATTAATTAAACGATAAAACTCGCCAGTCGAAATAGTTCGTTTTGTTAAATCGATTGTCATTTTCTTGAGATCAAAAGTAAACCTGCCTCTATAATAACTTTTTTCATAGAGACAGGCAAAACGAAAGCTTTAATTAAACCTAAAAATAATCCTGTAAAGCCTTCACCTCCAAAGGATGATCCTGCAAACTCTTAATCGCCGCGACAGTTGCCCGCGCTCCTGCTAAAGTTGTGATAATCGGTAACTTATAATCCAAAGCCGCCCGACGAATCGATCGCCCGTCTAATTGGGACTCCTCACCGCTAGGGGTATTAATAATAAATTGGATCTGATTATTCTTGATCCAATCAATCACATGGGGACGACCTTCATGGAGTTTGAGGACAACTTCAATTCCTTCGATTCCATTGTCTTTCAGGACTTGTTGAGTTCCCGATGTGGCAACCACTTTAAAGCCCAAAGCAATTAAATCTTTAACAACAGGGACTACCGCTTCTTTAGTGCGATCGCTCATGGAAACAAACACCGTTCCAGTGGTCGATAAATTAACACTAGCTCCTAATTCGGCCTTAGCAAACGCTTTCCCGAAATCACTATCAATCCCCATTACTTCCCCTGTAGAACGCATCTCAGGGCCGAGCAAGGTATCCGTCCCAGGAAACTTGGCAAAGGGTAGAACCGCTTCCTTGACCGCAACATGGTTGGGAATTAATTCTTCCGTAATGCCCAGTTCCGTCAACGTTTTACCCGACATCACCAAAGACGCAATTTTCGCCAAAGGCCGCCCCGTTGCCTTAGAAACAAAGGGAACCGTCCGAGATGCACGGGGATTGGCTTCTAGGATATAAACCTGATCGCCTTGCACCGCGTACTGAATATTCATTAAACCAATGACGTTTAAAGACTTGGCCAACTGCTCCGTCCATTGGCGAATGGTCGTGACAACTTCATCCGTTAAGCTCGTATAGGGCAGAGAACAGGCAGAATCTCCCGAATGGATACCCGCTTCCTCAATATGTTCCATGATGCCCCCCATGACGACAAAACCCGTTGCATCAGTCAGGGAATCCACGTCAACTTCGATCGCGTTTTCGAGAAATTTATCGATCAAAATGGGGTGATCGGGTTCGATCTGCACCGCATAGACCATGTAGCGTTCCAATTCTTCATCAGAATAGACGATTTCCATCGCTCGACCGCCTAAAACGTAGGAAGGACGCACCACAACGGGATAACCGATGCGATTAGCTACCACGCGAGATTCTTCGTAATTGCGGGCAATGCCGTTAGCAGGTTGTTTAATGTCTAATTCACGGAGAATTTTCTCGAAACGCTCCCGATCTTCGGCGGTATCAATGGAATCAGGGGAAGTACCCCAAATCTTAGTTTGGACGGGACAATCCGCACTATTGAGGTATTTTTGCAAAGGAACTGCTAGCTTTAAGGGGGTTTGGCCGCCAAACTGCACGATAATCCCCGCAGGTTGCTCCGCTTCGATGATATTTAAAACATCTTCCTTAGTTAGCGGTTCAAAATAAAGGCGATCGCTGGTGTCGTAGTCGGTGGAAACGGTTTCGGGATTGGAATTGACCATGATGGTTTCATAGCCCGCATCACTGAGAGAAAAGGCGGCATGACAACAACAATAATCAAATTCGATGCCCTGACCAATACGATTTGGCCCACCGCCTAAAATCATTACTTTTTCCTTATCACAGGGTAAAACCTCTGAATCCGAGGGTTCGTAGGTGGAATAATAATAGGGCGTAAGGGCTTCAAATTCTGCCGCGCAGGTATCCACCATTTTATAGACAGGAATAATGTCCAGACTCTTACGGTAAGCTCGCACCTCGTCTTCGCTGGATTTGGTCGCAAAGGCAATTTGGCGATCGCTGAATCCCTGTTGTTTAACCGAGCGCATTTTTGCCGCCGTAATCGATTTGAGGGGTGTTTTTTTGAGGACTTTTTCTGTTTCCACCAGATCGGCTAATTTATCCAAAAACCAGAGGTCGATCGCCGTTAATTCATGGATCTCTTCGACGGTCATACCCAGACTGAAGGCGTGATAAATCGAGTAAACCCGATCAGGATTGGGTGTCCTCAGTTGGGAACGCACCTGGGGCAAGGTCGGCAGGGTTTCGACGCGATCGCAACCAAACCCAAAACGACCTGTTTCTAAAGAACGTAACGCTTTTTGGAAAGACTCTTGGAAAGTGCGTCCAATGGCCATGGCTTCCCCGACAGATTTCATTTGCGTCGTTAAAATGGGTTCGGAGCCAGGAAACTTTTCAAAGGCAAAACGGGGAATTTTCGTGACCACATAATCAATGGTCGGCTCAAAGGATGCAGGGGTTTTTTTCGTAATATCGTTGGAAATTTCGTTCAGCGTATAACCTACCGCTAATTTCGCCGCAAATTTCGCGATCGGGAAACCCGTTGCCTTAGAAGCCAAAGCCGAAGAACGGGAAACACGGGGATTCATTTCAATAACAATCACATCCCCATTGGCAGGGTTCACGGAAAACTGAATATTCGATCCGCCCGTTTCTACGCCGATTTCGCGGATAATTGCCATCGAATAATCCCGTAACCGTTGATATTCTTTATCTGTCAAGGTTTGAGCAGGGGCAACGGTGATCGAGTCTCCCGTATGTACCCCCATCGGATCAAAATTTTCAATCGAGCAGATAATTACCACATTATCCGCCAAATCTCGCATGACCTCTAATTCGTATTCTTTCCAGCCTAAGAGGGATTTTTCAACGAGAATTTGGGAAACAGGCGATTGTTCTAGCCCATAGAGAGCCATTTCTTCGTATTCTTCCTGATTATAGGCAATTCCCCCCCCTGTTCCTGCTAGGGTAAACGCGGGACGAATAATCAGGGGATAGGAGCCGATTTCCTTCGCTACACGGCGAGCATCTTCAATATTACTCACAATTCCTGAAGGACAGACGGGAACGCCGATGCGGGCCATGGCCTCCTTGAACAGTTCACGGTCTTCCCCCATTTCGATCGCGTCTAATTTGGCCCCGATCAACTCAACCCCGTATTTGTCTAGGACACCCGATTTCGCCAAGGTCACTGCCAGATTGAGAGCCGTTTGTCCGCCCATTGTGGGTAATAGGGCATCGGGGCGTTCCTTTTCGATCACCTTTTCCACCATTTCTGGGAGGAGCGGTTCGATATAGGTGCGATGGGCTGTTTCTGGATCGGTCATGATCGAAGCGGGATTAGAGTTCACTAACACCACTTCATAACCCTCTTCCCGTAAGGCTTTACAGGCTTGGGTTCCCGAATAGTCAAATTCACAGGCTTGCCCAATAACGATCGGGCCAGCTCCCAATACTAAAATTTTCTTTAAGTCTGTGCGGCGTGGCATAAGCGGTGTCCCAGGAAATGAATCGGTAATTTGAATTCCACTTATTTTATAAGGTTTACCCGCGATCGTCGCTCTATTATTTATCTGGGTTTATTGACTTTTGGGATTTATACGAAATCAGCTTAATTTTTGAACGGGGTCTGCTATTCTCAAATTTATGCGTACTGACACTATTTTTTACCAATTATTTTTAACTTTTCACTCTCTCCTCTTTGAGTTGCTAGGAGAGCCGATGGACATTGCCGATAACTATCAATTTATTTCTGCCGAAATCAAGGAAAAAGTCTTTCGTTTTGATGGAATTTTCCTTCCTGAGCAAGAGGATCTGCCGATCTATTTTGTTGAAGTACAATTTCAAGAGAAGCCTGATTTTTATTGGGAATTTATTGCTGAAATCAATCTTTATTTGAATCAGTATAAACCTGTTCAGGATTGGAAAGCTGTGGCATTATTTGCCCAACGTCGCTTTGAAGTAAAATCTCTCACTGCTTATCAGCAGGAGTTAATTAACAATCACCGTATCATCCGTATTTATTTGGATGAGTTGCCTTCTGGTTCAATTGGAGTTGGATTAATTCAGTTAATTCTTGCTCAGGAAGCTCAAGCCCCTCTTTTAGTGCAACAATTATTGGCACGGGCAAAAACAGAAATTGCTAATCCCCTAGTGGCACGCGGTATCATAGAGTTACTGGAGACGGTCTTAGTCTCAAAATTCGCCAAATTAAGCCGAGAGGAGATTCAGTCTATGTTTTTATTAACAGATATTAAACAAACACGAGTTTATCAAGAGGCAAAACAAGAAGGAGAGACCCAATTACTCCTGCGTCAGTTATCAAAGCGGTTTGGGCAGATGGGGAACCTTCGTATTCAAGCCATTAATCAACTTTCTCTTGAACAATTGGAGGATTTGGGAGAAGCTTTATTAGATTTTAATAATGTTACTGAACTGGATAATTGGTTAAAGTCTCGTGTTGTAGATTAGCAAAAAAAATTGCTGACTAATTATGATTGAATGTGTGATTTGTAAACATAGAAAAGTTAAGTCGGGTTTAGTCTCTATCAGCTTAGAAAGAGATGATTATTTGATTTTCTTAACACGATTTCCTGCTGATATTTGTAAGAATCGTGGAGAATATTATTTAAATGAATCCGTTACAGAATATCTATTGAATTGTCCAAAAGAAGCTGTTAATAAAGCGATTTGGGCAACTTGGGAGTATTACATCAGGCAATTAATAAACTTTTCCTAAATAATGAGAGGAAATATGGTACAAATTCAGTCTAAAGATATAACTCTAGCAGATTTTCTTGCCTTACCTGAAAGGAAACCTGCCCTAGAATACGTTGATGGAAACATCTTTGAAAAAGTCATGCCAAAAGGTAAACATAGTACGCTACAAACGGAGTTATCTTTCACTCTAAACTTTGTTCTTAAGCAAAAGAAAATTGCATGGGCTTTTACGGAATTACGTTGTAGTTTTGGTAACAGGTCTATTGTTCCTGATATTGCGGTTTTTACCTGGGAGCGAATTCCTTGTGATGAAAATGGTGAAATTGCTGACAATTTTTATCTAGCTCCTAGTTGGACAATTGAGATATTATCTCCCGAACAAAGTCGAACAAAAGTGATCAAAAATATCTTATATTGTCTGAACGATAAAACAGAGATGGGCTGGCTAATTGATCCTCAAGAACAGTCAATTTTTGTTTATCAACCCCAGCGATCACCTGAAATTTTTGATGAATGGGACTCGGTCTTATTGTTACCTAGTTTTGCGAAGGAAATAAAATTAACTTTAGGAGAAATATTTGGATGGTTAATCAAGTAGTTCGGAATTTTCTTCAACTTTAGAAAACGACGATCGCGTTTATTGCGTCCAATCTTCTACGGTTAAATCAGGAATTTAGATAAAATTCTTCTTGCTGTTGCTGTCAATTTTTCGTTGATTATGTCTGATGTTATTGCGGAAGTCCTATCATATCTTTTCACAGGAAAAGCTATTAACAAATTATTTACAGGTAGATACTTTTTTAAGAACGAGAGGATATGGACGCTTTATTCATTTCGCTCAAACCCCGACCTAATAGGGTAAAAAGAACCAAAATTCCCTGAATAACTCCCGATAGAGAAGATTCTAAATCTAGGGAAAGGGGAAGCTGAAGACTGCCAATATTGAGCGCACTAAAGAAAAACGCGATCGGTAGTAATAACCAGGCATTAGAACCCGCTAACATGGCAATCAATAGGGCCAAAAAACCCAAATTACTGGAAATACTGGGAATCAAACGGTGAAATACCGCCAATACCTGCAAGGCTCCTGCCAGTCCCGCAAAACCTCCACAAATAACAAACGCACTCAGTAATTGTCGAATGGAGGGAATGCCCAATACATAGGAGGCTCGTAAATTATGACCTACTGCTTTTAGCTGTAATCCGAAATAGGTTCCCCGCATCACAATCAAGGTAATAATCAGAATCGCCAACGCGATCGCCAAGGCAACGGGACTGGCCTCGGTTTGCCCAAAAGTTGGTAGCCAAATCGCTTCTCCAAATTGTTCCGTACCGCTCATGGAGGCCACGCCTGGTTTTTTCCAGGGGCCAAAAATTAAGTACAGAGACAAACCATCTGCCACAAAATTCAAGCCAACGCCCGCAAAAATTTCATCAATGCGACCATACACTTTCAAAAATCCTGCCAGCAATCCCCAGAGCATTCCCCCCAACGCACCCGCCGCGATCGCCAGCAGAATTACCAGAGGCGCGGGTAACAGATTTTCAAATAAGCGAATAGGAATCAAAGAAGCGATCGCACCCAACACAATTTGTCCTTCAATGCCCAGGTTATACAGTCCTGCGGTAAAGGTGAAGAGCAAACCACTGGCACAGAGCAATAGGGGAGCAAGGGTTGCAATCACACGGGCAAATTGATCCGCCGTCCCGAAGGCTCCTGAACCCATACTAGTGACAACTTTTAAGGGCGATCCCCCCACCAGCAGAATGACGACGGCGATAAAGATGAGGGCAAGAATCAGAGAACCGACTTGATAGTAGTTAAATTTAGGCATCTGGGGAAAATAAGAAGAGATTTAAGGAAATTTAGTGAGGATTTGGGTCTTCTTTAGAAAGTTTTTTAACGCTTCATTCGACTTTTTTTCAGGATAGCGGGATCATAATTGAGCTTACCGCCAATCATTTGTCCCAATCGATCAATCGTCAGTTCTTTGGCATCTATCGGCTCAGACACTCCATCCCCCGTAAAGACAATGACGCGATCGCTGTACTGCATGATTTCGTCTAGATCGGAGGACATAAAGAGAATCGTCGTCCCACCTTCACAACGGGCGATGAGTTGTTCCCACACCCAAAGCGTTGAGCCAATATCTAATCCCCGTGTCGGATGTTCCATGAGCAGTAAATTGAGCGGAACGGGTAACAGGGCGAGTTGGGTACGCTGTTGATTCCCCCCCGACAGTCGTTCAACTTTGCTATCGGGTTTACCTCGGATATTGAAAAGGGCGATCGCTTCCTGAGTCTGTTTGAAAGTTCCTTTCCAATCGACAAACCAACCTTTGGGCGGCGTTTTGAGAGCGACGTGTTCGTGAATCGTTAATCCGTTGACTAATCCTTCTCGTAGGCGATCGGCTGGGGAATAACCCACTCCTGCATTTAGATAATTTTTATAGGGTGCGTTGGTCATATCAATACCATCAATTTGCAGGCGACCTGTCGGGGAACGCAACAATCCCGCACAGAGTTGGAGTAAGAGTTGTTGACCGCTTCCTTCTAATCCTGCTAAACCGATCACTTCTCCCTGATGAATGGTGAGATTGTTGACGGTGATATGGAGGCGATCGCTACTTAAGGTAATATTTTCTAGGTTCAGAGCCACTGCTTCCTTGCGGGTGGAATATTTTACGGGGGTCGCCAGTTCTTTGCCAAAAATCAGTTCAATCATTGATTCATCTGAAGCGGGAATGGGGAGATCGCCCACTCCCTGACCGTGACGCATCACCGTAACGCGATCGCAGAGTTCATTGACATCGGCTAACTTGTGGGACACAAAAATCACCGATTTTCCCTGACTGGCTAGGTGACGAGCCGCCGCAAATAACGCATCTTTTTGGGAGGCAGAAATCCCTGTGGTTGGTTCATCCAAAATAAGCGTATTTACCCCCAAGGACAACAATCGCAAAATCTCCACCTGTTGCCGTTCCCCAACGGTTAATTCTCCTACACGCTGATTAATATGCAAGGCAAAATTAAATTCAGAAGCTAATTGCCTAAATTCTTTGATCACCTGTCGCCTATTGGTGAATAACCCGCCAGGCTTACCGACCAGAAAGTTATCGAGTACGGACAGGGGCGGAAAGTCGAGGGGGTCTTGGTGGAGCATCCCAATTCCCCTCTGGATGGCATCGGCAGGGTTTTTGATGTTGACTTCTTCGCCGTCTAACAGCAGATTGCCGCGATCGCGAGTAATAAAACCGCTCAGGATCTTCACCAGGGTACTTTTGCCCGCCCCATTTTCCCCCAACAATCCGTGAATGCTTCCTGCTTCAACGGTCAAGGAAATATTATCGTTTGCCTGAACACTGCCAAACCGTTTGCAGATGTTGTGTAATTCGACTTTCATGGGTCTTCTCCCAAAAATGAATGGCTATTTATCTAGAGGAAATAAGGTGATTTCTCATCAGGATGCAAAGCAACATTTTAAACAATGGCACAAATAAATTGGACATCTCAGGCATTGCAAGATTTGGAGTTGATTGCTGAATTTATTGGCCGTGATGCTTCTAGTTTTGCTAAAATAATAGTCCATAATTAGTATAATGCGTTAACAGGTGCTAGTAATGTCTATTACTCAAGTTAATCTGCGGGAAGAAATTATACAGAATCTTCAAACATTGCCCCAGGAACAATTACAAAAAGTGTTTGAATTTGTTCAATTTTTACAAGCCAATTCTCTTTTTCAAAAGTGGGATAATATTTCTGAGGAAGAATCTCAAGCGTTACAAGCGGAATTTGCTCAAGAAGACATTGATTTTTCAGAAAATATTTTAGTAGATTATTTAACTCATCTAAAAGAAGCGGAAGAAGGTTAAATGCGAGGTGACATTTATTTAGCAGATTTGAATCCTAGTCGCGGTTCAGAACAGGCTGGAGTTCGTCCTGTTATTCTTGTTCAGCGTCAAAATCTGGATCGTTTTACTCGCACAGTTGTGGTTATTCCCGTTACGACAAATTTACGCCGCGCTCAGATACCTGGTACGGTGCTTATTCCTGTCGGTGAAGGTGGTTTAAGTCAAGAATCTGTTGCTTTATGTGATCAAATTGTTGTTATTGACAGACAACGGCTACAAAGACAATTAGGAACGCTTTCTGCTGTTTATTTACAGCGATTAGGAGAAGCGATTAGCTATACATTAGATTTGCTTTAATATTCACTGATCCGTAGGAGTCAACAAGGCGATCCAGTAAAAGCTATCGGCAAAAATTATTTTCATGATTCGCGTTTTGGTGTGCCATAAATATAATGATCGTGTTGTTCGGCTCCATCAGTAGGCAGTTGATTAATTATTTCTGGCGGAACATCTTCCATAATTTTTTGGGCGATTTGCCAGATTGGTTTACGAGTTTCAGGATAATTTTTTGCTCGTGTTGATATAAGAAAATTAAGAACTTCTTGGAGGAGAGGTTCGGGGCTTTTTTCGATTTCTTGTAGTAGTAGTTCTTTAGTTGTCATGGTGTTAGTTAAGTGATTTTTGGGTAGATTCTTTGATTGTCTGGCTTTCTAGATAGAGTGTATCGTAACTGAGGTCAAGGCCGTTTGGCCATTCAACGGAACCTGAAACGACTCGCGCTGAATTAAATAAGGAGATATTTTTTAATTGACTAAATATGCCTTTGTTGAGATAGGGTTTTAGATCAAATATTTTTTGTTCTTCGTTGTCAAACCAAAGTTTTAAGAAATAATTTTCAATGGGTTTAACTTTCTTGACGTAGGGATTCATCGCAATTTTATTTTTAGAACGAATTATAAAAAATCAGTTATACTTTATTCATGAGCCTATTCTACTTGATTTGAAGTTAAAGGGAGCGTTTTGATTATGACGACAATTAGTTTCAAGCAAAAAGTTCTTCAATCGGTTCAGGAAATGCCTCAAGATATTGGCATTGAAGATATTATGGAACATCTTTATTTCCTTCATAAGGTTGAGCAAGGTTTAAAGCAAGTTGAAGCGAATAACGTGATTTCTCATCAGGACGCAAAGCAAAATTTTAAACAATGGCACAAATAAATTGGACATCCCAAACATTACAAGATTTAGAGTTGATTATCTATTTTAAAAGTCTGCATAATTAATAATCCCGTTTTCTTAAAATACTAGATTAAGAATAATTCCTCAATAAAGCGTTAAAACCTTCCTGTTGAAAATGGCGATCAAATGTCAAGACATCTCTGATATTTTGCTGTCTCATAATCAACATAGAAGCACAATCAGTCAAGCTATAACTTTTATCTTTTCTTTGACGATAAAAAACTAAGGCTTCGGTAAATAATTGAGGGGTTTGGGGGATAATTTCAACATTTTTATTTTGTTGTAAACTATCCACAATACTCAGCCCTGCTTGACGCAAATACTCACCTCTACCGCATAGAGCATTGAGTAATTCCGTTAAGACCATTTCACTTGTCACCGAAGGAAAACGACCTCTATTGTTAGTAATTTGTACGGCTAAAAGATGTAAATCATCACGGGTGTCAACCAGAGCTTGAAGATAGGCTGTGTCCAGAAAGACTGTGTTCATTCCGCTTCATCTTCCTCTCTGGGTGCGCCGTACATATAATGTTCAAAGTTGCGGGCAAAGTCTTTCGGTAATTTGTTCCATTCTTCAATGGGGACTTGTTTTCCAATTTCGACAATCATTTTCCAGAAGGGTTGTTCTGATTCGTCTAGTTCCTGATCGGCTGTATTGTCAGGGATTGCTGTCGGTGTTGAGTTATCCATTATTATTGATTGCGTAATCAAACTAAAGGTCATTGAATATTATTGTAACAGAGATTTTTCGCCATCCCTGTTTGTAACATTTGAATAATCGAACTCTACGGTTGTTAAGCTTTCTAGTTAGAGAGTATCGCCGTCTTATCATCGCAGTATTATTAAGTTTTTAGTAATTGTTTTTTCTTCAATCCTTAAGTCATCAAATCATTGGTTGAGTTCTCCTTCATTTTATTGAAATAAATAAAATCTTTCTCCCCAATCCTCCCAATCTGCCTCCTCTCCCTATAATCCCGTCTCCCTGAATTTCTCTTGAACAAATTTTCGCAATTTTTCATCGGAATCATTAAGCGCAACCTGATTTAAAATCTCTAGGGTTTTAGGATTGTCGCCGAAGTTTTTGAGTAAGGCTTCTAGGGCAGTTTGACGAGGATTATCTTGGAAATAATGTTCACGTTGAAAGGGATCATGAAGAGCAATATTAACTAAAAATTCAAACAGTTCTTGGTCTTCTTGACTGTTTCTAATAATTGCTTTTACCGCCGCTAGTCGAACATATTCACTTTCATCCTGTAGAGCGCGTTCTTTCAGTAAAGGCAAGGTATCAGGGTCTTCTTTCCAATTTTTGGCGATCTCAATTACCGCCGCTTGTCGAACAAAATAATTTTCATCCTGTAGAGCGCGGTCTTTAAGCCAAGGCAAGGTATCAGGGTCTTCTTTCCAACCTTGGGCGATCGCAGTTACCGCCGCTTGTCGAACAAAATAATTTTCATCCTGTAGAGCGCGGTCTTTAAG
>QBMS01000053.1:0-14484 GCA_003249095.1 Snowella sp. | reverse complement strand
TTACCGCCGCTTGTCGAACAAAATAATTTTCATCCTGTAGAGCGCGGTCTTTAAGCAAAGGCAAGGTATCAGGGTCTTCTTTCCAACTTTCGGCGATCGCAGTTACCGCCGCTTCTCGAACAGCCCAATGTTCATCCTGTAGAGCGCGGTCTTTAAGCCAAGGCAAGGTATCAGGGTCTTCTTTCCATCCTTGGGCGATCGCAATTACCGCCGCTTGTCGAACCCTTTCACGTTCATCCTGTAGAGCGCGGTCTTTAAGGAAGGGCAAGGTATCAGGGTCTTCTTTCCAATTTCGGGCGATCGCATCCATCGCCGCATATCGAACGCTTTCATGTTCATCCTGTAGAGCGCGGTCTTTAAGCCAAGGCAAAGTATTAGGGTCTTCTTTCCATCCTTGGGCGGTCGCAGTTACCGCCGCTTCTCGAACATTTGCATTTTCATCCTGTAGAGCGCGGTCTTTAAGCCACAGCAAGGTATCAGGGTCTTCTTTCCATCCTTGGGCGATCGCCTTTAACGCCGCTTGTCGAACATAATAATTTTCATCCTGTAGAGCGCGGTCTTTAAAGAAAGGCAAGGTATCAGGGTCTTCTTTCCATCCTTGGATGATCGCATTTATGACTGATTCTGGTACAAAAGACGATGAATTAAAGTTGAGACAATTCTTAAGCCAGGTTAAATTATTGGAATGCTCTGACCAAGTTGTTGCAATTAAAGACACCAGAATTTCTGCTAAGTCAGAATCAAACCAAGGTTCAGATTCATGTTCAATTTCGCTTTTTAATTTTTCTAATAATTTTTCTGAAGTTATGGCGATTAAGTTTCTATTTCTGACCTCTGCAAAACAATTAGCCGCTAAAATCAGATTACCCAATCCTTCTTTTTTTGCGCGCCCACGTTCATTTAAAAACTTGCTTCTATCAACTTCTTGCTCCAAAAGAAAATCAATAACTTCCGCTACAAATTTCGGCTCAATCATCCCACAAATCAACCGTAAAACCTCATGCCAACTTTCATCCTGCCAATGCTTCTTAAAAGTTTCATCAATTAACTCCTTAATAGTTTTTAACTCTCGTGTTTCCTTAAACTGCCAAACAAACTCCCAAGCACAGAAATATTCTAGAAAAGTGCGATGCACAAAGCCATAGGAATCTGCTCCCAAATAGCACAAAATAAAATTACGAGTCCGCAATTGATGAATCAAAACTACTGCAATTTCTTTCGGTTTATCAAAATCTGTTTCTTGCTGTAAATAAAGCACAATTTCTTCCCTTAATGCTGACTCACTAATCAAATTTCCCGCTAATCCCTGCTCACTCGACTGCATTCGATAGGCGACCTTTCGCAACATTGCCTGTTTATTCCGATAATCAAAGGTTTTAGGGTCAATTCGCGCATCCTCAGTCAGAACACGTTCCACATCCCACTGGTGCAACAACACCCGCGAAGCCTGATTATAAAGCTCAGGACGATCCCTCGGTAACTCCTGATTACGGTTCAAAATCGCCATCATTGTCAATAACAACGGATTCCCCGCCAACTCTCGAATCGACTTAGAATCCTGAATCGCTCTCTGTAATCGCTCCCATTTACGAACCTTATCCGCTTGATCCGTAAACGTAAGCTCATGCCAACGCTCAATAAAATCTTCAATTTGCTCAATCTCCAAATCCTGCAACATAAAATGCCGAAAACCCGCATCTCGTAACCGTTGCGCCTTGTATCCCAACCAACGAGACGTAATAATCACCTGAACCTGGGCATAATCATTACTAAAACGGTGAATATCCGTCACCACCTCATCACGCAGAGCAGGATCAAAAATTTCATCAATGCCATCAAATAACGCCACAGCCTGACCCGATCGCAACTTTTCGTTAAGTTGTTGTTGATTGAGCCGACAAGTAATATTTCCCCCATGAATAAATGACAAAATATCCTGACACTTACCCGCCTGTTTATCACGGGCATAGATACGCAGTTCCAGCAATAAAGGAATAGGATATAACGATAAATCCCTTAAAGGACGTTCAGCCCAAATTAACGCGATATATTGCAATAAACTCGATTTTCCCGCCCCTGGATCACCTAAAATCACCACCTGCTGAATCGGACTTTTTGCAGGTTTAGCCGTTGGATCGCCGATAACTTCCCAAACTAATTGACTTTGTTGATTAATATAACGATGACGTTGCCGCTCTAACGCTTCTTCTGAGAGAATTTCTATATCTTCTCCTGCTTCCTGTAACCGTTTAATATGATCCTTGGGAACTTCATACACCTGGGGTAAAAATTCCTGACATTCCCGTACATTTTGGGGAATAAAAATTTTCCACAGTTTTAACTCGTTGTAATAAACTCCCGTTGTATCCAAAGACTCTAACTTCAGATTGCCATACTGTTCCCGTAATCCTTCCGCATAACGTCCCAAATCAAAATCAGGCGCAATTCCCACTAATTCCTGAACATTTTCTGCCATTTGAGATTGGATTTGTACCGCAAAAATCGGTCTTAATTTCTCCAACTCTTGAATAATCGCTTTAACCTTTTTTAGATACCGCTTGCTGACCCGTTCCCAACTAAATTCATCGGGCAAAAAAGGCGAATTTAACGCTTGCCAAGTTCTCGCCAAAAAATGCGTATCTAAACTGACACAATCTACTTCAAAAGCACTGCCCAAAATGGTCGCAATTTCAGCCTGTTCAATAAATCTTTTAAGCGGTTCAAGAAATTGTTTGATCTGGACTTCCTGATAATCCGCATCATCTAATTCCTGCTGAAAAAATAGTAAAAATTCTTTTAATGCTTTCCCATAAGCTTCTTTCTGATCATTTTCAGGCAATTTAATTACCTTTTTCAGACAATCCTTAAAAAAATCCTTCGCGTAATCCTTGGCCGCATCCTTCGCTAAATCTTCTAAAATCGGCTTGAAAACAAACCCTGCGGCCTGAGTCACGCCCCAAACTACTAGCCAATCAATCATAATTCCCCATTTCTACCCTCGTTTATGGCAATTATAAATGAAATATCGTCCATAATGCCCAAACTTTTCATCGGGTTTTATAACCAAAGAGAAAAAAATCAACTATCCGTGAAAGCGATCGCAGATTCCTCAATTAAAACGCGATCGCTATCAACCGAAAAACCGTTTAAAAATTAAGCACTCGGCCCTTCCATCCCCTTGAGTAATTGCGGCATATACCAGATTTGTTGATCCGTTGCCTCTTCACCCTTTTTCAAAAAGGCACTGCCATCCTGATAGTCGATTGGCCCTTTGTAAAGGTTGATACTGCCATCACCCAAGCCCTTGATAAACTCATCAAGAGATTTTTGATTCTCTCCTAACGCCTTACCAGCAAGGAAACCCACCGTCGAAGTTTTCGGATTATTGATATCTTGCCAGTCGGGGCCAAGCCAAACAAAAGGTTCCAATGGTTTACCCGCTTGTAAGTTCTCAAGCGCGGTGGTGTAAGGCACATTCCAGTTGTAATAACGCACCCCCAAGCAAGAATCTGGGGCTAGGTCGCAACCGCCTTTGAAATCAATATGGACATATTTTGCGGTTTTACCTGCTTCAGCCGCTTTTTTGGCTTGAATCGCCGCTTCAGGGGTATCAATTCCCGTCATCACAACATCGTATCCACCGTTATAAAAATCATCCGCAACCTTGGTCGGATCAAGGGTTTTTCCTGGAATATTGAACCAGAAACCAATCCAAGTGACTTTAAACTTTAAATCAGCAACAGGTTTTTTGCGATAGGTTTCCCAACAGTGACGCGCTCCTAAATAAGCGGCAGAGGCATAACGGCGAGTTTCATCGTTAATTAATGCACCTAAAAAGCCGATTTTCCCCGTTTTTGTGGAGAGAGCCGCCGCACATCCGCCCATCATTTCGCCGTATTGCATTTTGCCCATGATATTCGATAATCCAGGCTGATCCTTAAAGTTTTTGCCCTCTTTCCAAGCATAATCACCAGAGACATGAATGATCTGAACATCTTTGTGTTTTTTCGCGGCGGCTAGGGCATCATCTTTAAAGTCATCCGAATTAAAGATAACCAGTTTCGCACCTTTAGCAATCAAATCATCCGCCACCTGCGCGCCAGTCACGTTCGGGCGATCGGCGGGGTTAACCTTATCGACATATTCCAGCTTCGCGCCTGGAAATTGTTTAATCGCCTCTTCAATTCCCTCAAAATGGGCCTGATTCCAGCCCGCATCGTTTTTCGGGCCGACGATCACCATCCCTACTGTCATTTCTTTCCCTGTGGCGGCGGCAGGGGATGAGGCTGGAGGAGTTGGGGGATTAGGCGAAGGACTACTACAACCGACAATTAGCCCACAGGTTGAGATAAATAGGGCAACCATCACCCAGAATCGTCGGAAAAAAAGCCGAGTTTGGCGGATTAAGAAACGTTGGGAAAATTTAGCGATTTTCATGGGATTAAATAAATAGAACGAGAAACATGATTCAAGTCTCTTATCACAAACGGTTGGACAGAAGACGAGATTTATCAACAGTAATTAGGTAAAACAAGCATTAGCGATCGCTTGATTGATCAGAGAGGCTCCTCCCCTGGGTCTTCCAGAAATCTTGATGAATTACCATAATTTCTTCCTCTACTTCGGGAAATGGCCCCCAAACTTGGATATTTTTTTGACCCTGCTCAAAGACAGACCGACAGGGTAGATTTAGGGTAGGATTTTCAGCATTATTGCCAGTTATTGCCAGTAATTGTACCTCTGAAACGCCATAGACCAAACGACCGATATTTGCCCAATATTGGGTTCCTGCACACATTACACAGGGTTCTACTGTGCTGTAGAGGGTACAGTGCCACAAGTCTTTTGGAGATAGCTCGGCCCAGGCTCTGCGAATCAAGACCGCTTCGGCGTGGTTGACGGTATCCACGTTTCCTTGCTCAAACAAAATAGTTTCGTGATCAGGAGCGATCAGGATTGCCCCAAAGGGATGGTGGCCCGATCGCGCAGATTGGATAGCGATCGCGTTGGCTCGCCGTAGGTGCTGAATCATTTGCGCCTGGGTTGGATCACGCTCTTTCAAGATAAAATGGGGATTATCGACAGTAGGTATCACAGCTTAAGGGAAAATAATCAGATATTCGCTCTTTACTTAACGCGATCGCCACTTTAAATAATGTATTCCCCATGACAATCATTAAATAAAGCCCCTCTTTGAGCTATCGGTCACCACTCCATCATCAAAACTTAGTGGGGGACGCGATCGCTTTTATAATAATGACTTAAGAGACTATCGGCACACCTGGAGTAAACGCATGAAAGCCTTTTTAATTCCCTCTGTTTGGAAAAAATCCGTTCTATCTACCCTAATTTTGCCCCTAATATCCCTCATTCTTACCTGGGGAATGGCGATCGCCCCCGCCCAAGCCACAGGGGTTTATGACCTACCCACCCTGACGGCGGGATCATCCACCTATCTGATTGATCAAGCCGAAGCCATTAGTCGGGCCAATGAAGGCATCCTCAATAACGACCTCAAAAAATTATCTAAACAAACAGGAAAAGAAGTGCGCTTTGTGGTGATTCGTCGTTTAAATTTTGACGAAACCATTGATGGATTTGCCGATAAACTCTTCCAAGCCTGGTATCCCACCCCCGAAGAACAAACCAATCAAACCCTAGTCGTTCTCGATACTTTGACCAATAGCACCGCCATCCGTAGCGGGGAATCTGTCAAAGAAACCCTCACCGAAGACATCAGCCAAAGTATTACCTCAGAAACGATCGCTATTCCTTTGCGTGACGGTAGTAAATATAACCAAGCCCTCCTGGGAGCAGACCAACGTTTGGTAGCCGTTTTATCAGGACAAGCCGATCCTGGCCCGCCGACAGAAGAAAAAATAAACCTAGAAAGTACCTTCGCCAGTGCAGAAGAAACGGATGATCAAAGTGCAACCTTTTGGGTTATTGTCTTTTTAGTTGTTGCCACGATTATTCCCATGATCACTTATTTTTGGTATGTTGGTTTTCCTGGCCGATAACAATCTTTATGACATACAAAATAACGTAAACAGAAGATCATGAATTTAGCTCCCAAGAATTTAGACCCAAGAACTTCCCCCATCTTGCTTTTGCTTCTGGGAGCCGCTAGTTTTGTGATTGTGATTGCTGGAATGCAGGCCGCATCTTCTTTACTGAATGCCTTTTTTCTGTCTCTCATTATCGCGCTGAATGTTACACCCCTCTTAGAATTACTCATTAAAAAAGGTTTATCTCCCAAGCTTGCACTTTTAGTGAGCATTTTATTAGTCTTAGGGATCGGCATTTCTCTCATCGCTTTTTTGGGAATTTCAGTCTCCCAAATTGCCCATATTCTTCCTAGCTATGAACCTAAAATTGATGCTCTCAAAGACTCAACCACTCAGTTTTTAAGATCAAAGGGATTCGAAACTTCTAATATTCTTTCCCTAGAAATATTTCAGCCCAAACAATTAGTCGGTGCATCGTTAGAATTTATTAAACAGATTGGCAATGCCCTCGGATCTTCCCTACTGTTATTGTTAATTGTCGCTTTCATGCTGGTTGAATCCAGTAGCTTTCCTGTTAAGTTACAGAAAGCCTTGAAATCCAACAGCATTCTTTTAGAACAGTTAGATCAGTTTAGTGCTGATATTCGCAAATATATGTTTATCACCGCCTGGACTGGTGCATTAGCGGCTTTTGGAGACTTTCTCGTTTTGGTTTTTCTGGGCGTAGATATGGCCGCTTTGTGGGGAGTGATGTTTTTCTTGCTGAGTTTTATTCCTGGATTAGGATTTTTATTGGCGATTATTCCTCCTTTTTTAATTGCCCTATTAAAGTTTGATGTAGGAAGGGCTTTTATGGTCTTCTTTGGCTGTTGGCTAATTGATAATATTGTTGATAAAGCGATCAAACCACGTTATATGCAGGAAGGATTAGATTTATCAATTTTAGCGATTATTCTTTCTATCCTATTTTGGAGTTTTGTCTTAGGGCCAACGGGGGCGATCCTATCCGTTCCTCTAACCATGATGGTTAAAAAAATCATTCTAGAAAGTACAGAAGATGGTCGTATCGCCGCAATTTTAATGAGTGGGGGAGGCGATGATTCGGAGACTAAAACAGAGACTACTCCAGAAGAAGAATTGCCAACCTCTTAATACTCAAATTTTTGAGACAAAACTTGAGAGAAAATGCGATCGCTGTTTATCTTCAGTCACATGGAATGCGATCGCGTTTCTACTCTGAATGTGATTGCGATCGCTTGTTTAACATTTTCAATCGATTAATGATTCTGTTAGTCCTAATTTTTTCAATCTGGCTCGGATTCCACCTGGCTGTCGTTGCAATTCTTGGGCTAACTCTTGAATTGTCGCGCCTTGTTTATACAGCATTGATAAACGTTTTTCTTCCTCTTTATTCCAAGGTTCATAGGCTCTCTTATGATTTTTACGAATGCTTTCAATATTATATGCTTTCGTAGATGAATTTCCTGTAGTTTCATCTACTTGATGAAGATGTTTGTTTTCAAAAACTTCAGGTCTGACAACTTCAAATCTTACTTTTCCTGAATTAACGGCTTTCGCGATCGCTTCCTGCAACACAGATAATGAGGCTTGACCTGTTTTTATATCTAAAATAACAATTTCTAAATTAACATTACTACTACCATTATCTTTTATGTCTGTATAGCCGTTAAAAACAATATAATCAATAGGATCTCCTATAAATCTAGCATCCGATGGAAGATAGTTAAAGTCAGGGAGAATAGGAGCTAATTGTTCAGCAATTTTTCCTTTGATAGCAGCACGACTACCATCGATACTTCTATTTTTTGCTACTTTTAAAGCTTGCTGATATTCGTCTTGTAAAATCTGAATTTGAGATTCATATTTTCTAATTATTTCTTGTTGTTGAGATCTACGGACAAAAAAGTAAGTTGATATACTTCCAATAATTATTCCTATGAATAATGAAACGATAATTTCCATGAGTTTAATTATCAAGAGTCGGTGGTGGATCAAACAAAGATAAAGAATCGGTTGTCAAAAATACGTCTCCTAAATTTTCTGATTCCAAAAATTCTAATGCGCTGTTAATATCATCAAACTCAAAGACCTTAATTTCACCGAGGTTAGAAACAAGTTCCAAAACAATTTTTTCTATCGTTCTTTCAATTGATTCATCTAATACATTTGCAATTAAGGGGATTAGTTTATCCTCAATAAAAGCTATCATTTTTCTCCCTATTTCGCTTTTTTGATTCTCCGATAGTTGATTATATTGATACCAAGCTTCTCTAGCCTTGTTTTGATCTTTTTCTTCCCAATTAAAATCAATGCCAACTTCAGAAAGTAGCTGACAAATCAAATCAAAGGGGATGATAAATAAATTGATGTCATTACTTCTCATCATTGCCAAAGAAGAAAGGCTCCAACTTCCCGCTAAAATCGCAATCGAACTACGAATGCTGTGATAATGTCGTCTAATTGCTGAGTGTGCCGTACAGATCCAACTACCTTTGTCTCTATTGTGTTTTTTGTATCGAATATATTTTGATTCAAATAAAATTAAAGGTTGCATTTTTTCATTAGCAAGACATCCATCGATATCATATTCATTTCCATAATTATCTGACATTAATAGCTTTTTAGCTTTAGCTCCATTTTTTGTATTTCTTACTCCCGACGTTAAATAATGACAACCGTATAAGTCTGCTATTTCTAAAAGCTTTTCTTCAAGAGCTTTTTCCATTGCTGCTCCGATTGCTTCGCCAATAGCACTTCCTGGATTTGAAACTATTTTATAATCTGACATTTATTTTTTCTCCAAAATAACAATCGATTCTTGTAAAGCTACATTATGCCTTTGAGGATTAGATTTCCACTTATCTCCTCGTTTTCTTAAGACTTCTATTTTATAGTTATCAAATCCAATACAAACACCAATTTCACCAATCAATTTATCCGTAGGAATATGAACTCCGTAGGGCGCGGAATCACCTAAAACAAACAATGCTTTAGTATCGTGTTTGAGTACGCGATAAACATCTTTAATAATCCTATAAATATCATTAAAATACCCAACGACCATTAGATCATAACTTTTTTTACCGCCCTTAATTTTTCTTAATTTCTCTAATTTACCAACTGACTCTTTGATAAAAATAGCGACATCTGAGCAATCTCGATTAAAAGAATCTGATAAAATATATCTTGGATCGCTACGCATAATTTGGGTTGTCGCTGATGTCATTAACTTCGTACGAATCTTATTTGATATATCTTTCCAGTTGTTTGCTTCTCCCCAAAAATATAACTCTAATCTAGTTCGATCCGAATAGTCAAAATTATTCAGATAAGGTGGTGAGGTAAAAACATGATCGATAGAGTTATTTTGTAATAAATTTTCAGTATTTCGTGAGTCTGAATTAAAAATTTGATGAATTGAATTAGCGTATTTTGGTGATGAGTTACATCTAATGATACTGATGTCTTCGAGCATTTCATAAGATAATTTTATAAACTCTGTCAAGACTTCTTTTTCTGAAGAAGAAGTTTTTATTTTATTAGGGGCTATGTAAGGCCATCCTGTCGCCGCACTAGAAATTTCTCTTAATAAGGCTGTAATCACAACATAGAAAAAATCAAATACTGATTGAGACAGTTTTTCTGATTGGAGAAGAATTTTAAGGACGTAAAGTTTTTTCAGAGTATCATCAGAATAACATTTAATAACTAATTCGGGAAAGCAATTATTAATGCTAAAATCTTTTTCTTTAATCACTAAATTGAGTGTATCTAAGAAAATATTTTCTACTTTTTTGAGAAAGAAAATTACTTCAGATCGATTAACTTCCCAATTCATTTTTGTTTTTGCGATTTTATAAACGAAGGGATGAGCCTCTACTCCATAGGAAGAGATTCCCAGACTTTTACAAGTCAAATTAGTCGTACCTGAACCCATAAAAGGATCATAGACAACCATATTAGGGGTAATTCCGAAACGTTCAAGGGCATGGATAACTGCTTTGTAAGAAAATCCTGCAGGATAAGTAAACCAACGATGAACAGGTTCTCTTAAGCTATCTTTAAAGGTTCCCCAGTTTTGAATTTCATTTACGTTATCTTGGTTTCCCGTAAATAGCTCTAATTGTTGAGAAGTACTCATTTGTTTATTTACAGAAATTTATTTTTTAAAGGGCTTGCGATCGCAACCAAGCAATCGGTAAATAGAGCATCTTCTTAGGCGTTGGCACAAAAGCCCGTTGATCAAAAACATTATAATTATTCGCCTCAATCACATCCAAAATACCCTGATATAACATCAAAGCCGTCCATACAGGCCAACGGGAATCTCGATTTAACGCCCGAATTCCCCTTTCCGCAGACTCGTAATACTTCCTAGCCCTTTGAATTTGGAACTTCATTAAACCCTGCCAACGCTCATCATTGACCCCCTTTAACAAATCCTCTTCCGTGTAATTAAACAACGCCAAATCTTCCAACGGCAAATAAATTCGTCCCCGTTGCACATCCTCCCCCACATCTCGCAAAATATTCGTTAATTGGTTAGCAACACCCAACGCGATCGCCTCTTCCTGGGGAATATAAACTGCATCTGACTGCCAGGGCGCAGGACTACAACTCGTATCCACACCGAGGACAGAACTCGACATCAAACCCACCGTTCCCGCCACCCGATAGCAATAGAGGTCTAAATCCTCAAAAGTTTCATAACGACTACGGTAAAGATCCATGCGTTGACCCGCAATCATATCCCGAAACGGCTGAATATCCATCGGGAAACGTTGCAAAGTATCCACCAACGCCACATCCATATCATCCGTTGCCTGACCCGCAAACAGAGCCTCCAGATGCCGCTCACACTCATCCAAGGTCTCAGGGGTCGTAGAAGCCGCCTGGGGGCCATCGACCAACTCATCCGTCCGCCGACACCAGACATAAATGGCCCAGATTGCCTTGCGTTTGGCGGGGGGCATCAAAAGGGTTCCTAAATAAAACGTCTTGGCGTATTGGGACGTAACTTGACGACAGAGTTCGTAGGCCTCATCAATAGAGGCCAAAGCTTGGGTGGAAGGGGATGATTTAGGCAATTGCAGCATTAAAGGCGGACGATATTCAGGGGTCAATGACCAGTTATCGAAGCCGATGACTGAGTTTTTAGGAGTGGTTTGACCGTTAGCCATTTAGCATTGTCTCATTCAAGATGTCTTTTTGTCAGTGAAAAAGTTAGAGGTTACTAAGTTTGTTCCTATTCTCCCTAACTGGCTTGCACAAAAGAGGCTTCCTTGAGCGATTTTGTGGGCGCGATCGCGGAATAATCTTCTGCGACAACTTGGGCGGCTTGCTTACCCGATAATACGGCTCCTTCCATGCTTCCGAGGTACTGTTGCATGGTGAAATCCCCTGCTAAATAAAAATTAGCGATCGAGGTGCGCTGGTCAGGGCGACAATCTTGCCGTCCTGGGGTTGCCTTGTAAACCGATCGCGGCGTTTTAACCACGTGGGATTTGAGCAATTTGGTAGGATTATCGCCCGTGAAGTCCTGGGGAAATAATTTTTTAAGTTCATCTAGGGTCGCGGTAATAATCTCTTCATCGGATTTCGTGATCCAATCCTGGGCGGGAGCTAAAACCAATTCCAACATCGAGCGATCGGGGTTGGCGTATTCCCGACAAGTATTACTCATATCGGCATAGACACTGAGTAAGGGCGATCGCGAAAAAAGCAGATGATCAATGTCGGTTAACTTGCGGTCAAACCAAAGATGGAGATTAATTACAGGAACCCCTTCTAGACCTTCGATCTTTTTGAATTCAGGTAAATTACGCCAGGGTTCGGGAACAATCGTTTTTAACGGATCAACGGGCATGGCTGAAATATAGAGATCCGCCGTAAACACTTCATCGGGCGCACCGTCTAATCCCCGAATCAAGAAACCCTTTACCGTTCCGTCTTCGTTTAACAAAATTTCCTTTAAAGGCGCGTTTAAACGAACTTCTCCGCCTCTTTCCGTGATGTAATCCACTAACGGCTCACACAATCTTTCGGTGGGCGCACCATCCAAGAAAGCCATTTTGGAACCATTTTTTTCTTGTAAAAAACGATTCAAGGCGGTCAATAAAATCGTGGCAGAAATCTCGTCAGGATTAATAAAATTCAATGCCTTAGACATGGCAATAAAAACTTCTTTCTCGACCCTGGGGGGAATATTTTGTTTTTTCATCCACTCCGACCAGGTGTATTTATCCATCGCTTCGACATAGCTTTGTCCCTGGACAATGGCGGGCAATAATCCCAAGCCAAATTTGATTTTTTCGGGCCAGGTCAACATATCGTTATTTCTCAGAATAGCGACTAAACCATTGACGGGGGCTGGAATATCGGGAAAATCGAAACGGGAATAGGTTCCAGGTTTTTCGGGCTGATTAAAGATCATCGTATGCTCTTTCCATTGCAGACGATCTTCGATGCCTAACTCTTTAAACAACTGCAACATATTGGGATAGGCCCCAAAAAAGATATGGAGGCCTGTTTCATACCAATCTCCATCTTCATCCTTCCAAGCAGCTATTTTGCCACCCAGGACATCTCGGCGTTCTAATACGATGGGGGTAAATCCTGCGTCGGCTAAGTACTTGGCGCATGATAAGCCCGCTAATCCAGCTCCGGCGATCGCAACTCGCATTGATAGTTCCTTGTGTCTCCGCGTTATTAAATCACTTTTGTCATTATACGTTACATTTCGTAATATTTTTTTTGAAGTTTTGAGATAGCACTAAATTTGATTGGTTTTCTCTCCAAGCTCTTCACTCATCACGGGGACGAATAAACAGATACTCAGAATCGGAAAATAAGCTTTATTGGTCTATTGGATTAAATAATTGATTTAGCCAGTCCACAAATTTAGCGGCGATCACGCTATCCGATTCTAAAGCTTTTGCTGTAATGGCTTGACCCATCGGTTGTCCTGGTTCTTTTTGCCAAGCTAACCAGGTATGAATTAAGGCTTTTGCATGGTCAACTTGACTATACCGATTTAATTGTTCCTGTTCTATTTCTTGAATAATTGCTTCCGCTTTTACCAAAAGTAAATCATTTTCAGGAATAAGAGCCTTAACAAAGTCTTCTAAAATACCAGGTAATTGATTATTGGGCATTAACCAGACACCAATTTTCGGCCGTCCTACTCCATCCGATAAAACTTGAATCCATCCTTCTGGTTGAGGATGATCGGGAATAATTGGATAGCCTGATTTGACTAAAATATCTTTAATTCTTTGCCATTGTGAATCTATATTTCGATCTGCATCAATCACAATTCCGAGAGTTTTCAGCTTATTTCTTTTCAGTTCTACTCGTAAGCGATCTAAAACCGGACTAATTCCACCTCTCTTATTATTTTCTTCTGGTATTTCTACAGAAAAGGTTTGGGGAAGTTGATGTCTTTTGGCTAAAGCCCAAACAACGTGCTGATCGTTTGAGCCTTCTACAATCAATAACTGTTCAACTTGATTTTCGCCAGAAGGTTTATTATTAGACATTTAGCGAACCTCAACTCCCTGATTAACCGCAATACGAATTTCTTCAGCATCATATTCTACAGCACGAAGTTTGCCATATTTGCTATCTAATCTGAATAATTTCGCAACCGATTGATCTTCTAGTTCTTGTAATGCTTCTTTAAAAGCCGCAATACAATCCCAACTATGGGTAGTTGCAAAAACTTGGACATCCAAATCTTGAGCAGTTTTAAGAACTAATCGCCACATATTAAGTTGAGCTTCGTAATGTAAGCCTGTTTCAATTTCATCAACTAATAAAATTCCTTTTTCGGTACTGACTAGAGCTATTGCTAAGTTTAAAATCCGATTCATTCCATCTCCCATACTGCTGAGAGGAATCAGTTCAGATAAACTTTTCAGTTTTAGTTTAATAGTATTAACTCCTGGACTAATGCTAAAACCAACACGTTCTATATCAGGCAAAATGATTTTAAGGGCCTCGATAACAATTTCTTCCTTTGGAGTGAGACTAATTTTATCCCAAATTCCAGCAATTTCATCAAAATTAACTTGGTGGTTTGAGAGAAAAAATGGGCTATTCATTAATGAAGAAAAATCTATTTTCTCACTAATATCATCTTTAATTGATGTTAAATCTAGATCATAACCGATTCTTAGTGAACCATCTGAGTAAAAAGCAATAGATTCGTTAAATTCTTTTTCAAACATTGATTTATCATGAGGATAAAGTAATGCGATATAGTCTTCATACTTTAGTTCCAGTATTCCAATAAGACTCATTTCAATTTCTTGGAGACAATTAATTCTAAAATTTCTAGATTTATTATTACCATAGCCATAAAAAAGATGATCTAAGAAATATTCTCGGTTTACGATTTGCGGCACTGGTTCAGTCTAATTATTAGAATGAAATCCTTACAAGACAAGGACTTAAC
>QBMS01000052.1:15805-52049 GCA_003249095.1 Snowella sp. | reverse complement strand
CATCCTCATACAATGTACTCTATTATACAGTTTTTACTGTGAATCCAGAAGAGCCTTATAAACGACGTTCCTCTTTTAACATTTGCTGATAGGAAAACCAACCCGATAGAATCATCAATAAAGTAAAAATAATTAAAAACCGAAAATGGGAGCCTAATGCGTCTATATTATCGGCTTCAGCCCAAACTCCCGTTAAAGCTTGGTTCATGTGATAAATCGGATTATATTGCGCGATCGCAAGTAAGGTTTTCGGGAAAATTGAAGTAGGAAAAAAAGCCCCTCCTAAAATTAATAACGGAACCCCAAAAGTTGCTACTAACGCATTGACATCTTCCGTGCGACGAGCTAACTGAGTTCCCATCAAAAAACCCACACCCACATAGGAAATAATACTCAAAAAAATGATAAGTATTCCTAACAGAATCGAACCCTGAAATTTGGCTCCAAAAAAAGAGGCGATCGCGTAAACCACTAAACTTTGACCAATGCCGATCACCGCATGGGCTAGAAAAATTCCTAAAAAATAAGAAGTTCCCCGTAAAGGTGAAATAAATAGGCGTTTAAGGGTGTGCTGTTCTCGCTCGGAAACCACCGTTGCCACACTGCCCCCTAAGCAACTAAAAAATAAAGCCGCCCCCACTAAACTGGATGGAGCCGCGTATTCCATTGCTTCTGAAATTGCTAATCCAGAGCGATCGGCAAAGATAAAAGCATTTAATAATAAAACCGAGATCGGAAAAATAATCCAAAAGATTAAACTCCGTTTTCTTCTGCCTAATTCAATTAAAATTCGTTGAGCAACGGCTAAAATTTCTTGCCAAGATTGACGCATTTATTTTAAGTCTAATAGTCCCTGTTCTTTGAGTTTCGGATTAAAACGAATCTCGACTTTCACACCGCGATCGCTAAGGGTTTCTAAAATTTGTACTTCTAGTCGTTTGGCAATGGATTTAAGGAATTTTATTTGTCCTAATTCATCATTACTATGGTAACTGATTTTATCTTCATCTGTCATGGTTAACTTAGCATCAATGGGTTGAGTCCACAGATTTTCCTGTTCACCATTACCTTCGGGAATCGTTTCATTTTCGGTGATCCATTGTTGTTTAGTGGATTCTAAAATACTCCGACTAGGACGATCAATGGTTTGCAGTTTTAACCAATAACATTTTTGAGGTTGACGCACAAGATGTTGTTTTAAACTGAGATAAATATCCCGCGAATAACCAACAAATTGTAAGTTTTTAGCTTGATCAAAAATAGCATAAATTCCTATTTTGCCTGATAAATTTTCATCAAGAAGACCCTGATTATCTAGGTAGGGTAAAAATTCTAGATTGTCTAGGACAGGTATTTCAGTTTCTAAAAGCATATTCTTTAAGATTCAATTTTTAATAATAATAAGATGGAGGACATATAGCGGTGTGTAGTCGTATGAGGTATAGGCAAGGGGCTTAAGCCCCTTGTTAAGCAATGTTTGATAATACCTCACTTCTATGAATACCTCTATAATATATTATGTCCCTACAGTTTAAAATGATCAGAACAAGCTGCTATTTTTAATATTCATTATTCCGACGCTAATTTCCTATAAATGGCACAGAGGCGACTTGGTTTAAAGATTTTTGCTTGAAACATAAAATTAGGAGGAACATTAATAATAAGATGATCAACCGATTGATAATAGGCTTCAAATTCCTGGGGCATTCCCTTGGGGGTTTCACTGCTATAGGGAACGGGTTGAAAAATGAGTTCGGTAAATTCTAATTTTGTATTATCGACTTGTTGAGTTAATTGTTGAATAAACGCTTCATTAGTTAATAGTTTAAATAAAATCTCTTTGGTTTCTGGGGATAGGGTGAAACTAGAATCATAACTTTCGATAATTTTTAAGCCCATTGTCATACCTGATTAATTTTGAAAAATGGAGAATGCGATAATCGTTAAATTTACTAATCCCAAATTAAATGGAACTTAAGGTAGTCATACTATTTTATTGGGCGTAAGCCTTACGCCCCTACAGGATTTTCTTGAAAATATCCGCAATGTTTTTAGTTTAAATTGGTATAACCTATAAGATTCTATCAATTGCTAATTATCGACCAAACACTTTTGGTATCATAGCTAATATTTAAGTCGAATTTGCAAGTTAATTTTGATTAATTTAATGACTCTTAATATTTATTCGTTATCTTGATAGGCGCGAATCATGGCTTGGGTTCCCTGTTCTGCTCCTTTACCCTGATCTAAATCTTGAACTATTTTAAAGAGGCGATCGGCGAGTTCTACCCCCGCGAAGGATTTATCCGAATTTTTAAAGGTTTCTTGGACTAGCCGTAAATCCTTCAAAATATGTTTAATCATAAAACCGGGATTGAGGTCATCGGCGACAATTTTTGGGCCGAGATTTGCTAATGCCCAAGATCCCGCTGCTCCTGTGGAACAAACCTCAATCATTAAATTGGGATCAATATTTTGTTCCTGAGCCAAGGCGATCGCCTCACAGAGTCCCACCATATTCAACGCCGCCAGAACTTGATTGCAAAGTTTAACGGCTTGACCGCTCCCCGATGGGCCACAGTAATAAATATTTTTGCCCATTGCTTGTAAATAGGGCTGAGATTCCTGAAAATCGGCTTCTGTGCCACCGACCATGATGGTTAACGTTCCCTGTTTCGCGCCAATATCTCCCCCTGAAACAGGTGCATCCAAAAAACGCAAATGATTTGACCGTAAAATTTGGGCAATTTCCTGGGCGGCATCTCGGCCAATGGTACTAAAATCAATGATTAAAGCATTGGGTTTGGCCTGGTGAATGACACCGTTTTCTCCTAAGATGACTGCTTTTACATCGGGAACATCCCCCAAGCAGGTCAGAATAATATCCGCATTTTTGACGGCTTCCGCTAGGGTATTGACAACTTTTGCCCCTGCTTTTTCCACAGTTTCTATACCGATGGAATTAGGAGTCCGATTCCAGGCAGTCACCGAAAAGCCTTTACGGACTAAGTTTGCGGTCATCGGCGCACCCATTACCCCTAATCCTAAAAAAGCAAGTTTTTGAGGCTGAACCATCATCGTAAATCCAATAAAACGATATTTCCTGAAATCATACGAATTTAAACTGAAAAAGTGACAGCTATTTTCAAAAAAATCCTGCAGGGGCGTAAGGCTTACGCCCAATCTTACTGGATAAATTCCCCAAATTAGCCTGTATTACGCATTCCTGCCGCGATACCATTAATCGTCAACAATGCACCCCGTAATAATTCCTCCTTGGAATAGCGGCGATAACGCACACCACTGGATTCGGCTTCCTGGGTTACGAGTCTTAATCGTTTCAGTAAAGAAACCTGTAAAAAGCCCAGGGGAACAATAGTGCGATTGCGTAGTTGAACCGATCTTTGTAAGCCGCGATCGCCGTCTAATAAATTTTCATGGGCGGTAATTTTGAGCGTAATATCACGGGTAAGACGATATTCATCGGCAATTTTTTCAAACAGACGTTGGAATCGTTCACGGTCTTCGGGTTGGGATAATTCCTGAACATAATGTTGGGCAATATTCAAATCAACCTTAGAAAGGGTCATCTCAACCTTGGCAATCACCATATTAAAGAAAGGCCATTTAAAGTAAAAATAGCGCAATAATTTCAGATTTTTAACAGGATCTTGGCCAACAAAGGTTTTTAATGCCGTCCCCACCCCATACCAAGCGGGAAGTAGAAAACGGCTCTGAGTCCAGCTAAAGACCCAGGGAATGGCCCGCAGAGTGCTGAGGTCTTTTTTTCCACTCTTACGACGAGCAGGGCGGGAACTGATCTGTAATTCACTAATTTCAGGAATGGGAGTAACAGACAGGAAAAAGTCAATGAAATCTGGCTCTTCGTAAACTAACGACCGATACGCTTGACGGGAAGAAGCCGCTATTTCTTCCATAATGCGGTTCCAAGGCTCAATATGGTCAAAACTACTTTTGAGTAAACTGGCTTGAATAACGGCGGCGGTCAGGGTTTCGAGATTATATAGGGCGAGTTCGGGGAGAGAATATTTAGAGGCTAAAACTTCTCCCTGTTCCGTAATTTTGATCCGTCCATCAACAGTTCCCGCAGGTTGGGCCAAAATCGCTTTATAGGCAGGGCCACCACCCCGACCAACGGAGCCACCCCGACCATGAAAGAGCCGCAGAATTAAGCCATGTTCCTGGGCAACCTGTTGTAGGGCTTTTTGAGCTTTATGAATTTCCCAATTACTACTTAAAAATCCCGAATCCTTGTTGCTATCGGAATAACCAACCATGATTTCCTGTAAATTGGCGGGTTTCAAAATCGGCTCTGGGACGAGAATCGGCGCATTGTTCTCCTCGATTTGACCCTGAGCTAGGGCTTTATAACTACCCGCGAGGGCTGCTCGATAAAAGGGCAGTTCAAAAAGACATTTCATCACGGTTGGGGCGTGCTTGAGATCTTCTACGGTTTCAAAGAGGGGGACGATCCGCACGGAGGAGCTACTGGTCGCAGGATCATACAAGCCCGCTTCTTTCGCTAGTAATAAGACTTCTAGGACATCACTGGCATCGTTGGTCATGCTGATGATATAGGTCTGGCAAATGGCTGGGCTGAATTCCTGTTGCAGATAGCGCAACATTCTCATGGTTTCAATGGTTTCACAGGTTCTCTCGGAAAAGGGCATTTCCTGGGGAATCAGAGGCCGTCGGGTTTGCAATTCAACACTGAGCCAATTGATTTTTTCGGCTTCACTCAGTTGCTCGTAGGGATAGGGCAGTACCCCCATGTAGGCTGAGATTTCGGCGATCGCTTCAGCATGGCGAGAGGATTCCTGACGAAAATCCAATTGCACGAGAATAAAGCCGTAAACTTCCACCTGGGTAATCAGGTGATCGAGTTCGAGGCAAGTTAGGCCCGTTTCGGCTAAATTGCGCTGAATCAGTTGCAGTTCTTCAAGAAATTCTGCCCCTGTCCGATAATACTGGGGATGGCTCATTTGGCTGATCATCTGCCGTTTATCGGGGCTAGACATCTGACTATTGCGAGCTAGGGTATTTTCCAATCGCTTCTGGATATAGGCCAATTTCATGCGATAGGGTTCCTGACGATAACGGAGCATTAACCCTTCATAGATTTCGGGTAATTCCATGCGATCGCGTTCTAGGGAGTCCAGAATCTCCTGGGACATTTTGCACCAATGGAGGGAAGGACTGAGAAAAGAAGTTAATTCGCCGATATGACGGAGATATTTCTTGAGAACCATCTCTCTTTGATAACAAGCGGTCTGCCAGGTCACTTCAGGGGTAACAGACGGGTTTCCATCGCGATCGCCACCGACCCAGGAACCAAAGTAACAAAAATCAGGACGAGGAGCGCGTAACCAAGGAAAATTACTTTTAATCGCCTGTTCTAATCGTTTTGCGAGTTGGGGAATGGCATCAAACAGTACTTCATCGAAATAGTGGAGAGAATAATCCACTTCATCTAAGACGGTTGGCTTAAATTGATGTAATTCATCTGTCCGCCACCAAAAGCGAATTTCTTCGGTCAATTTATCCATTTCTGACCGAGCTTCCCAGGAATTTAGCCAATCTAATCGGGTAACCCCACCTTCCAATTGGTCAAGTTTGCGTAACACCCTATCAATACGACGTTGTTTACGACGAATGGTGTGGCGGACAATTTCCGTCGGGTGGGCCGTAATAACGAGGCGAATATCCAGTTGATCCAACAATCGTTGAATTTGTTTAGGGGGAACGTTCAGGGTTTTAAGTTGGCTAAATAACCAATTAAAATCCCCAACTTGCTCAATTCCTTCCCCGTCTCCCATACTTTTTTTCAATAGACTCAACTCGATAGGGATGGGCGCGATCGAGGCTTCATCGGATTTTTCATCCTCTATCTCTGAGCTGACGTTTTGGGCTGATTCCCAGCGATTTTTCTCCTGTTCCCGTTGTTCGTAATGTTGCTCCACAATATTGATTAATTGGAAATAGAGCGCGAAGGCACGGGCGGCCCGAATGGCATCGTTGAGTTCTAATTTTTCGATTCGTTCTGTGATGGCCAATAGAGAGTCTTGCGTCATTCCTGTGGCGACATCCTCTGGAGAACACCGCGATCGCAACTCCTTGAGCAAATCGACTAATTCTTGCCCACACTCGGATTGCAATACCGATTCCCAAATCTCTTCCACCAACTTTAAGCGATGATATAGTACGGAATCTTCGGGGAGATCAGACCGTAAATTTTTATCACCTCCGTTGGAGACGGGAGCCACATTAGGGGAAGAAGAGGATTGAATGACCGGACTCATAGGAACCTCAAGGAGTATCAACAATGCAAAACAGCAAAAGCACTAAAATGTCGAGGACGATATCTAAATAGCTTATCTAACCAGCCTAAAATACGCTCGATCCCAACTATTGTATCGGTTCTTACCAATAATGGATTGTTATCAGGGGAACGAATCTCAAAAAAAGCTGATGCTCAGGATTTATGCCATTAAAGAGTTTCTTTTATCCCATCCGATAGGTAAGAGCATGGGGTTAGATATAAACAGTTCGATAAACTCACTGACTACCTTAAGCTCACTCCTAGAGGGGGATCTTCATTTTAACCCTGGGCATTGAGAGGTAAGGCCGCTTTTGGGTCGTGACTGTACGCTTCTGCTTCTAGAATCGTTGATGGAATTCCCACGACGACTTGATTTCGTCCCCCGTTTTTAGCACGATAGAGGGCATGATCCGCCGTTTTAATAACTGCATTTACGGTTCCTCCGTGATCAGGAAAACAAGCCACTCCAAAGGAAGCCGTAATGGTGTCGATCGCCCTTTCGTTATAGACCAGCCTGAGTTGGGCGATCGCGCTTCGTATCCCTTCTGCCCGTTGACAAGCAATCTCCAAGGAGACATCGGGTAAAATGAGGATCATTTCTTCTCCCCCAAAGCGACAGGCAATATCAGAAGCTCGAACCTGGTCTTTCAGTAATTGACCAATTTCTTTCAGAATGAAGTCTCCCCCATCATGGCCGAGGGTATCGTTAAATCTTTTGAAATGATCGATGTCAATCATAATTACCCCGATAGAGTATTGATTGCGTTGCGCCCGATGGATTTCCTTGTGAAAAAATTCTTCTAGATAGCGACGATTAAATAATCCTGTGAGGGGATCACGGATGCTTTGGGCTTGGAGGGTTGCCCGTAGGGTTAAATTGGCGATCGCCAGACTCAGTTGCTCCGAAATTGTCCGCGCTAACTGTCGCCGAGATTCGGTTAAATTGCCAGGGGTTGATGCAGATAAATGTAATAATCCGAGGGTTTCGCCCTGGGCAATCATGGGAATACAAAGAGATTCGGCGGGGGGATGGTGATGATCGCTATGGTTGCAGAGAAGATCGTGGTGTTCATGATCGATCCAATGCGATCGCCCCCGTCGCAAGGCCCAGCAATCATTGGGAAGAAAGAGAGTGTCCAGGGAGGCCACATTTCCCCAAGCATTAATTAATTCAAGACGATTGCGGGAATTGGCAATCATGAAAATGCCGACGGTACAGTGAGGAAACAATGGTTTTGCCAGGGTTGAAATAGTCGCGCAGGCTTCTTCAACGGTTAAACACGATTGCAAAAAGTCACTGATTTCTCCCACTAATTGCATTTCCTGATTTTTTTGTCGTAATTCTTCGACACTAGACTCTAGTTGTTGATTAATCGTCTGCATTTTTTCTTCGGCAAATTTGCGATCGGTGATATCCAAAATTAATCCGATCGAACGTATGGCTTGCCCCGAATTATCATAAACGGCTTTTCCTTTGCATAAAACCCAGTGAACAGAGCGATCAGGCCAAACAATGCGATATTCGGCTTCATAATCGGTTTGAGATTTCAACGAATTAGTAAAATACTCTACTACCCAACCTCGATCTTCAGGGTGAATAGTCCCTTGCCAGGCTTCAAGACTTGGCTTGATAGCATTTCGCTCTAAACCAAACAAGCTGTAATGATTATCGTTCCAAATAGTCTTTTGGGTTAGAAAGTTTACATCCCAAAAACCGATATGGGTGACATCCAAGGCAAGACGGAGTTGTTCTTCGCTCTGACGCAGGGAATCTTCCACTTGTTTGCGATCGCTAATTTCTAAGACAATTTTTCCGACGGCAATGACCTCTGTTTGTTCTCCAAAAATAGGAAAGAAAGAGACTAACCAGTAACGTAAAACATCAGGTTGACTGGGCATTGTGCCTGAGATTTCCAGTTTATCGATCGCTTCTCCCGTTTCGATGACACTTTTGAGGGCTGGAACCAGATTGATGGCAATATTAGGGATAATTTCGGTACAGGTTTTACCCAGATGGTCGGCGATCGATAAACCATGAATATCCGCTAGAGCCTGATTGATCTGGAGATAGGAAAGATCCCGATCATGAATACACAAACCAATATGGGCAGAGGAGGCCGCATTAAAAAATCCATTAAAAAGTTGTTCCCGTTGCAGTAATTCTCGTTGTAATTTTTCCTTTTGCACCAATTCTTCTTGTAAACGCTGATTTGCTTGAGTGAGTTCTGCGGTTCCTGCGGCAATTCGTTGCTCTAATTCTTGATTTAATTTTTCCAGTTTTGCTTCTGCTTGTTTACGATCCGTGATGTCTTGCTGAACTGCAACTAAAACATCCCCAAAATCAGGATGATTAAAAACGGAAGTTGTGGCACTACACCAAAAAGGTGTGTGATCTTTTTTGATATTTTGGATTTCGTACGTATGTTCTCCTTTTTCTAATACGGCCGTCCGAATAGCTTGATTAATGCCTTCAGGAGTGGTCGTTTCGCTGGGATAATTAACAATGGAGACGTGTTTACCCTCTAGTTCCTGGGAGTCGTAACCAAATATTTGCTCAAATTTAGGATTTGCATAGACAATTACCCCGTTATCTGCCCTCACTAAACAAATTCCTTCGGCCATATTGCGAAGAATCACGGCCTGAAGTTCTACGTTTTTCTCGGTTTCCTGGCGATCGCGAATTTGTTGTTCTAAATTTTGATTAATAATGGTCATTTGAGCAGGACTCGGCAGACTCAGAGCCAGGGGCATCAATTCTACTAGAGTAATTGCGGTATAAATCGAGATAAAAGCCGTTATTGCCTTAATTACCCCAGATAACCAATAGGTAGGATGCCACAGCGTCCAAATCTCCATCAAGTGAGTCGTGCCACAGGAAACGATGAAAGCACTGAATAGCAGAAAAATCCAATCAAAGGGTAAATCCTGTCGTTTTTTGACAAAATAAATCAGAGTCAGGGGAATGGAATAATAGGCTAGGGCAATGAGGGAATCTGAAAGAAGATGCAGCCATACCAATTCGGGTTGCCAGAGATAGCAGTGTCCGTGGGGAATAAACGTGTCGGACGAAAACAATTTTTCGATGAGTTCTATCATGAGCATTGCTTAGGAACTATCCTAGTCATCTTAAGATCTTTTAAAGAAAACCGTAAAATCTAAAAAATTGGAAAATTGCATATTTCTAACGACTACCCAGAACGATGAGAGCAGAGAACAGTTTTCTAATTTCTCAATTCTGGGAAATGAAATTTTTGCGATGCGACTTGGCACAATAGCCCATTCAATTGACTTTCTTCTGTTGCCAGCCTTACCCATGAGTGTCAAAAAAACTTGATTTCCGCGATCGCCCTCCTCGTCTAATTCACAAAAAAAGACCGCTATTTTGTTAATAAAATGCGATCTGGTTTAATGTTTCAAGAGACTCAACACGAAAACTGATGATAAAGTCTATAAAGCTCCTGCGGCAGTTTTGTCTAAAATATCGCCCAAATGGGTTGTAATATTAATCGCTTGCAAAACAGGCACACCATCGGGGCCATCGGGATAATCGATCACCGTCACACCCCCATTACCCTGTTTAATATTCCAAAAATTAGCAGGACTCAAACCCAACAGATGACAAACAATTACTTTATTAATGGCATCATGGGCCACCACAATTCCCAAGGATTTATCGGGTAAAGCACTGTAATAACTCACTCGCTCATCCCAACAGGCGATCGCTCTATCCCAGACCTGCTGTAAATTTTCCCCTTCGGGCATTTGTACGGTTTCGGGAGAGGTTTTCCATTCATTGAGTAATCCTGGAAAATCCGCTTCAATTTCCGATTCTAATTTTCCTTCCCATAAACCGTGACCAATTTCCATCAAATCAGGTTGTAAATCTAGGGTCACATCGGGATGATATTGAAGAATAATTTCCGCCGTTTCCTTGGGGCGTAACATGGGGCTACTGATAGCTAAATCTATTGGAATATCTTTAAGAAAATCTGCCGCCTTTTTCGCCTGACCCCAACCATTATCATTCAAAGGAATATCCCGAATACCTTGGAAGCGTGATTCTCGATTCCACTCAGTTTCACCGTGACGAATTAATAATAAACGCAGAGGGGTTTCAGCTTTACGGAGGGAAGGGATTGTTATGCCCAAATGGGAAGTTTGATTGAGAGATTCCAATTGCACGGGATCACCCCAATTTCCCGTAAAATTGAGAACATTAATATTACAATTTGACTGCTGAATGCGGTGATAGTTATCCACAGGGACACCGATCGCGCTCATGATCAAACAACGATTAATGCCATTGTGGGCAACAATTAACAGGGTTTTATTTTGATGTTCGGATAGGAGTTTTTGCCAGAATCCTTGGGCTTGGTGATAAAGATCTACTACGGGAAAAGTCTCTTTTTGACCCTCTGGCGTGGCGATCGTCATTTTAAAATCCTGGGGTCTTTTTTGCCAGCATTGATACTCTTCAGGAAATTTTTCGATAACGTCTTTTTTATACCAATTTTCCCACAGAGCTAAGTCAATTTCGAGGAGATCGGGAGTCGCCGTCAGACTAGGCGGAGAAGCAAAACAAGATTGAATAATTTCCGCCGTCAATTTTGCTCGTTGCAGAGGACTACAAAAAATTCCATCAATATCGAGACCACTCAGGGTTTTTCCCACGGTTTTAGCATCTAGCTGTCCTTTTTCGGTGAGTACAGACTCATCACTTCTGCCTTGAATGCGTTTTTGGGCGTTGTAACTGCTTTGTCCATGACGAACAATAATGACACGAGTAGCCAATCTTTTTCCGCTCCTAATCTAATGCTGATAGCAAATCTGTTGCCTAATTGTGGCATCTTAAGTGAAACTCTGGCAAGACAAGCTTTAGTGTTTTGGCCAATTTTTTGTGGAAATCTTAAATTCATCGGGGCGATCGCCAACCTCTAACTTAAATCCATCAATTAAAAAATCAACTTTTTTTATTTGCTCAAAACTTAGATCACACTAATTAATTTTGTGAGCAACATGAAATGCTGCTAGTTCCGAACAAGTTTGTGTCTTCTTGTATTTCTAAAAGCTTCTTGCTCAAGGGCTTTACGAAAAAACATACATCAAGCATCGTCTTTTGTACCTTCCGATGAGTGTTATTGAGCGAAAAACACACCATCAAAGGACTTTGGAACGGGGTTCAGGAAGCTGAAAGGCTTATTCTCTCGTAGCCACAAACTTGTCTGGAACTAGGAATAAGCAATTGCTGGGTTTACCTTTTAACTCTACATCGCTAGGGCTATTTTTTTGTGATTAAATACAAATCCGAAACCGATTCTCCTAACAGTTTAACGGAGGATTTTTTTAGGCTTGATAGGGTCTCTCCATCCACTAAAAGATAGGGGGATTTATTTTTTTGCCAATACTTTAATAATTCTTTTTTCTCCGCAGGAATAACTGGATGATTACTATAAAAATTTAAACTCGATCTTTCCCTCGGAAAAGAGGTATAAATTAACTGATTCGGAGGAACTGTTGTTTGAATTAAACTGGCAACTGGTTTGACGGGATAATTTTCTGAAAACCCCTCTAGCCCAAAAGGAGTATTAACAAATAACACCAAAGAAACGTAGATTCCCCACATTAAAATCGGGATAAATTCGGTTCGATGGCGATCCATCAGATTGGCGGACATAATCAGGGTAAAAGAGAGGAAAAATAGGATTAATAGGGCAAAGGGTTGTTCATGGGTAGAAAGCCAATTAATGGGCCAGTTGAAGGCGATCGCCGCAGTAACTAAGACACTAATTAAAGCAAATCCGAGTAAAGCAAGTCGCAGGGGTTTAGGGTAGGGAACTATTAGCGGAAAATTGCGGAGTTGGATGAGGGCGATCGCCACAGTTAAAGCTAACAGGGGAAAGAGAGGAATTAAAGCGGCTTCCCAATAGCCTGGCATCAGCAGGAGGAGTAGGGTATAACCACCGCTCCAACTGAGAATAAATCTCGCCCAACTCCAGTACTGAGACTTCCAGGTAATTTGCCAGCCATAAATTGCAAAAATTAACCAGGGTAAGGAATACAGACTTAGTTTGAGTCCATAGAAAAGAACTAATTTGAACCACTGTCCCTGGGCGGTAAATTCTTGAGGAGATAAAATTTCTTGCAAAAAAACCGAGCCGTACTGTTCCCATTGATAGCCATACCAGGCGATCGCGGGAACGAGTCCCAACAAAACACCGAAAGCAATGCTCGGAGATTGCAATAGTCGAGGCGTATCCCAAGCCCAAAAACCGATTACTGTTGCGCTCAGGAGTATGCCCAATAAGGGTTCAGTGAACAATAACCCGGTCAGAGCCAAGCCCACCTCTAATGAGGCCCGTAAGTCTCGACGCGATCGCAAAACACCGTCCATCAAGAGAACGGTACAAAATAAAACAACTCCATTTACTGTTCCTAAACTTCCCCAATAAGCAACAAAAAGGAGCGTAAGATAAACAAATCCTGCAAAAAATGCTGTTAAACGGGTGAAAAAAAGTTCTTTGCTGGCTTTATAAAACAAAGGAACACTCAATGACGTTAATAAGGCGATCGGTAAACGGGTTGTCCATTCATGAATTCCGCCCCATTGGTAGGCGATCGCAATCAAACTAGGGACTAAAAAAGAATGGTCAAAATAGGGCTGACCCCACAGTGTCGGAAAAAACCAAGGATCGTTGATGGCAACGTTTTTCATCGCCTCTGGAATAGCATTGTTTCCACTCAAGGTGGCCGAAAAATCTTGCAATACCTCAAATTGAGATGGAGAAGCTTGAATAATTTCTTTGGCAACCTGGGCGAGGGTGGCTTCCTGTCCATCTAGAAGTGGCCCTTGATTCAGACCACTACAAAATAAAAATAAGGCTGATATCCATAGGCTGCCCAGGCATAGCCATTCCAGCCAACGCTCTTCTTTTCGCCATTGACGTTGGGTACGACCTGAAACAGAGGAAGAATGATTCATGGGAAAAAAATACTCAACAATCCAAAAAATCAGAAATTATTATTTACTGTCTTTTTTCAGGACAAAAAAAGTGGTTATAACGAGCAAACCTCTCTGGGAGTTCTTCTTTATTCAAGCACAAATTACAAAAGAGGCGATCGCCCCGCTAAAGTTTAACGGAGTAAATTTCATAACTTCCGAAAAAAATATCCAACACTCATTCACTCGGTTTTTACATAACTATAGATTTCTAAAGGGGTAATCAGCAAAAAAGTCGGAAAAAGACCCGTTTAAGTAAACCCAATCTCTCCCGACTCCCAAGTTTTTAGACAATCAAATCATTGAAAATTTAACTCGCTTTAGGAATTAAATTTAGAAAAGCATCATAATCTTTTAGGGCTTCGGCATACTGAACACCCGCCGCCGACAAACTGCGGTCTTTAGCTGATGCGTCTAAACGTTCAAGATGACCAAATACTTCACGGGCAAGTCTGGTCGCTTCATCCTGATCTTTTGGTAACAGAGAGCGGGATAAACCCAGCATATCTTGACGCAATTTTCCGAGGGGGCCATGAATCCAGGTACGAGTATCAACCCAATTTTGATCGGAAATGAGTTTTTTTAATACTTCTAGCTTTTCACGAGCTTCTTCAACGGGTTTGACATAAACTTGAAGTTCAGCAATTTTTTCAGGTGTGTAAGTAGTTGGGATCGCAACTTCGGGACTACTGCAACTAACCAAAAAGGTCGTTATAAGTACCAAGAGGAGGGAAATGAAAGAGCGAAAACGTGGCATAGGTAAATAGGAAATAAGTGAATTTGACTAAAGTTGATTTCTAATTGTCTCAAGAATAGAGTCATTTAAAACAGTAATAACTCCAGTTTTTGGGAAATTTGCTTCGTTTTTTGGGTCAATAGATCGACATGAAAGCGATCGCACCTGCAAATTAAACGAGAAATATCCCCATAGGTTATAATAATCTGATGTTATGGGTTAGGAAACCCCATTACTCAAAAATTCTGCCTCAGTTTGTGCAGATATTTGTCTCGAAAAACAGGATATTGTCCTGTATTAATATATTAATCACGGTTTCAGTAAAACTAATTATGACACAGGGTAAAGGATTCGGATTTGGTCTAGGCAAAATTAAAGAATTGCAAGAGGCATTCCAAAAAGCGCAACAAGTCCAAGAAGGAGCCAAACAACTCCAAGAAGACTTGGAAAAAATGGAAATCCAAGGCAGTAGTGAAGATGGTTCCGTCACTGTAACCATGTCAGGCAATCAAGAGCCACTAGGCATTGTGATTACTCCTACAGCCTACGAAAAGGGTGCGGATGCCCTTGCTGGATTAGTTACGGACGCGATGAAAGCCGCCTATGCCCAATCGACCGAAACCATGCGTGCCAAGATGGAAGAATTGACCAGTGGTTTGAATTTACCTGGTTTGTAAGGAATAGTCGATAGCGTTGCGAAGTCATAGAAAGAATCCTCTTTATGACAATGATTGTTTATTGCCCCCTAAATCCCCCAATTCTGGGGGACTTCCAGCAATTATTCCCCCCAAAGTTGGGGGGCTAGGGGGGCTAAAACATATCGATAACCAGGAATACCGAATCGATTTATACAACGGGGAACTGGGCTTTTGGGCAAACAATGTTCCCCTATTTTTTAGTTTAAAAATTTTAGGAATTTGACCGTGAGCCGTACTTTGACCCGTATTTTAAAACTCTCTCAGTTGACCCCCGCCGAACTGGACAAACTCAAACGACGCTCTGAGTTAGATATTGATCAAGCTCTCGCGATCGCCCAGGAAGTGATTAATAAGATCAAAGAAAATGGGGACGGGGGAGTGATTGAATATGCCCGTAAATTTGATTATGCAGGGGCAACGGCTGAAAATATTAAGGTAACGGAAGCAGAATTCGCTGAAGCGTGGGAAATAATTGATCCCGATATTAAACAAGCCGTAGAACACGCCTTTAAAAATATTCAGTCCGTCCATCAAAAGCAAATGCCCCCCGAAATGCACTTAGCAGAAATTGAGCCTGGGGTTTTTGCAGGAGAAAAAATCACACCGATTTCCAAGGTCGGTTTATATGTTCCCAGGGGAAAAGGTGCGTTTCCTTCCATGATGTTGATGTTGGCGGTTCCTGCAAGCGTTGCGGGAGTTGAAAAAGTTGTAGTTTGTACGCCCCCCGATAAAAACGGTAAAGTTGAACCCGTTTCCCTCGTTGCCGCCCAGATGGCAGGAGTCACCGAGGTTTATAAATTGGGTGGAGTGCAAGCCCTAGCCGCGATCGCCTTGGGGACGGAAACCATTCCGAAAGTGGATAAATTAATTGGCCCCTGTAGCATTTACGGTGCGGCGGCAAAACGGATTTTATCGGGCATTGTGGATGTGGGATTACCCGCAGGCCCTAGTGAATCCATTGTTTTAGCGGATGAATCGACCGATCCCCGACTAGCCGCCCTAGATTTATTGATCGAAGCTGAACACGGTTCCGACTCTGCCGCCCTACTCGTCACCCACAGCGAAAAAGTTGCGAAGGAAGCCCAGCAATGGATCGACCACTATCTCCAACAATTACCCCAATGGCGCAAGGATTTTTGTGAACAGGGTTTAGCGGCCTATGGTGCGATTTTGTTGACCGACAGTTTAGAAGCATCCATTGAATTTATTAATGATTACGCTCCCGAACATTTGGAACTTCTCGTTTCCGATCCGATGAGTTTAGTCGGAAAAATCAAAAATGCAGGGGAAATTTTACTCGGTGCTTACACTCCCTCTTCTGCCGCAACCTACGCGATCGGGGTTAATGCGGTGTTGCCCACAGGGGGATTTGCCCGTTCTTTTTCAGCCGTTTCTGTCTTTGATTTTCTCAAACGAGCGACAGTGGCCTATTTAACTCAAGAAGGATTTGAAGGGGTCAAAAAAACGGTGAAAACCCTAGCTCATTATGAAGATTTTCCCGCCCATGCCTTGGCTATTGAAGAACGAGAAAATATTTTTAAAGGGTTACACTAAACTATTTGTCACCAAACAAATCTCTAGGCAAGGGGCTTAAGCCCCTTGTTATCATTAGAACCCTTAGCGATCGCCGTTGGAGAATTTTTAAAATAAGTCAATGAAAGAAGCAAAGTATGAAAAATTATTATTTACACCCGTTACACCCGACGATGACGCGATTCCCGTCATTTTTGCCTTTCCGAATGAATACAGTGTAGGAATTACTAGCCTGGGCTATCAGATTATTTGGGCAAATCTCGCCACTCGCTCCGATATTTCCGTCAGTCGCCTCTTTACCGACACCCAGGAAGACCTACCGCGATCGCCTGAATTATTAGGATTTTCCTTTTCCTGGGAATTAGATTACGTCAATATCTTAAATTTATTGGAATTATTAGAAATTCCTCGCCATGCCAAAGAAAGAGACAATAATCATCCCTTAGTTTTTGGCGGCGGCCCTGTTTTAACCGCGAATCCCGAACCCTTTGCCGCTTTTTTTGATGTGATTTTATTGGGAGATGGAGAAGATTTAATCAGTAATTTTTTAACTGCCCATAAATTGGTTAGAAATGCAGATCGAAAAACGAAATTACGCCATCTTGCGACGATTCCAGGTATTTATATTCCCAGTTTATATGAAGTTACTTATACCAATTTAACGGGAGAAATTGCGGCCATTAATCCCATTGATTCTGGTATTCCCGTAACTGTGAAAAAACAAACCTATCGGGGAAATGTTTTATCTGCCTCTACCGTTGTCACCAAAAAAGCCGCCTGGGAAAATATTTACATGGTGGAAGTGGTCAGAAGTTGTCCCGAAATGTGTCGGTTTTGTTTGGCCAGTTATTTGACCTTACCCTTTCGTACCGCCGATCTGGAAACTTCCCTAATTCCTGCCATTGAAAAAGGTTTAAAAGTCAGCGATCGCATCGGTTTATTAGGCGCGTCTGTCACCCAACATCCTGAATTTGAAACCCTGTTAGATTACTTATCCCAACCTCAATATCAACAGATTCGTTTAAGTATTGCCTCCGTTCGGACGAATACGGTCACGGAAAAATTAGCCAAAACCCTGGCTTCAAGAGATACTCGTTCTATTACGATCGCCATTGAAAGTGGAAGTGAAAAAATTCGTAAAATTGTCAATAAAAAACTGAGTAATGAAGAAATTTTACAGGCCGCCATTAATGCAAAAGCAGGGGGATTACATAATCTAAAATTCTATGGTATGGCAGGAATTCCAGGAGAATCGGAAACTGATATTGCTGAAACCGTTGAGCTTTTACGTTTAGTTAAAAAAACGGCTCCTGGTTTACGATTAACCTTTGGCTGTAGTACCTTTGTTCCCAAAGCCCATACGCCTTTTCAGTGGTTTGGTGTTAATCCCCAGGCAGAAAAACGCTTAAAATTTTTCCAAAAAAAGCTACATTCTCAGGGCATTGAGTTTCGACCTGAAAGTTATAATTGGTCAGTGATCCAAACCCTCATTTCTCGTGGCGATCGCCGTTTGACTCCCCTATTAGAATTAACCCGACATTATGGCGACACTTTAGGCAGTTATAAAAGAGCTTTTAAGGAATTAAAAGGACAGCTTCCCGATTTAGATTATTATGTTTTTCAAAATTGGTCAGTGGATCAAATATTACCCTGGCAACATCTGGAAGGCCCCTTGCCCCACAGCACTTTAATTAAGCATTTGGAAGACGCAAAACAATATTTCTAACAGCGATCACTGCCGTTTTCCGAATTCTAGCGAGAATAATCCTTACATCTAAAATTTATTCACGGTTTAATTTAATCGAATATCCAAACTACCTTCTAGCCATTTCTCAAAAAACGCACTAACATGACAGTTGCATGGAAGGATCACTCAACCTAACACTTCAAATCGTCATCACGGTACTGGCAGGAATCAGCGCCCAAGTTCTTGCGGCCTATCTTCAGGTTCCCAGTATTGTTTTTTTATTGTGCTTTGGTATTCTTTTGGGGACAAATGGGTTACATATTCTCCATCCCCAGGATTTGGGCGTGGGCTTAGAGGTCATCGTCGCTTTGGCCGTGGCAATTATCCTATTTGAGGGCGGTTTAAATCTGAGTTTACGCGAATTAAGCCAAGTGTCAGGGAGTTTACGCAATCTTGTCACCATTGGAACCCTGATTACCCTCGCAGGAGCAGGCATGGCCGCCCATTGGTTAGCCGAATTTCCCTGGGCGATCGCCTTCCTCTACGGTTCTCTCGTGGTGGTCACTGGCCCTACCGTTGTTGGCCCGATGATCAAACAGGTACAGGTTGAACGCTCCGTTGCCGCTCTCTTAGAAGGAGAAGGGGTGCTGATTGATCCTGTGGGCGCGATTCTGGCTGTTGTAGTTCTAGAGACGATTTTTAAGACCAATATCAGTGTAGAAAGCGATATTACCGAAATTGCGATCGGCTTATTCCTACGAACTGGCATTGGTTTGGGGGTAGGTATTTTCGGCGGTTGGTTACTCAGTTTCTTTATCAAAAAAGCGACTTTTTTATCGGAAGATCTGAATAATCTAGTGGTTTTAGCGGGGGTTTGGGCAGTTTTTGGCGGTTCCCAAGCCTTAATCAGTGAATCAGGATTAATGGCAACGGTGGCGACAGGCATTGTCCTAAATTCCTCTGATTTACCCGATGAACGGCTGTTAAAACGTTTTAAAGGGAAATTAACGATTCTTTGCGTTTCAATCCTGTTTATTCTCTTGGCCGCCGATTTATCCCTAGCCAGTATCGTGGCTTTGGGTTGGGGCAGTGTCTGGACGGTTCTCACTTTAATGTTTATTGTTCGACCCATTAGTGTATTGATCTGCACCATTAATAGTGATTTGAACTGGCGACAAAAACTTTTTGTGGCTTGGATTTCTCCCAGGGGGATTGTTTCCGCCTCGGTTGCCTCTTTGTTTGCAATTTTATTGACACAACAGGGGATTAATGGGGGAGATGCGATCAAGGCTCTTGTTTTTCTAACGATTATGATGACGGTCTTTATTCAGGGATTAACCGCTCGTCTTTTGGCTCAATTGCTGGGGATTACTTCATCAACGGCAACGGGGGCTGTGATTATCGGTTGTACGCCCCTTGGTCGCCTCATTGCTAAACTTTTCCAGTTACAGGGAGAATCCGTTGTTCTGATCGATACCGATCCTGAAGCTTGTCAAGTTGCCGAAGCAGAGAATTTAACGGTATTTCAAAGTAGTGGTTTAGACCATAAAACCCTAGAAGAGGCGGGCATTGATTCGATGGGAACCTTTATTGCTCTCACGAGTAATGGGGAAGTGAATTTAGTGTTGGCTCAACGAGCTTTGGAAGAATTTAAGTTACCCCGCGTTTATGCGATTTTTCCGACTAATGGCAATGAAGAAGTTGCTATTGTTAAACCGAAAGTTGCTCAAGCTCAATCGAAGGTTGTTCAAGTATCAATGGATCAAAAGGCTTTCAAGACTTGGAATCAATATTTAAAAGATGATCACGTAAAACTCGGTAAAACTGTTTTTCGGGAGACGGGACTATCCCTACACAAAGCTCATATCGAAGCGTTAATTCGTTCTGAGGAGTTGTTGCCTCTTCTGGTAAAACGTCAGGGAAATTTATACTTGGTGAGACCCAATGAGGATTGGCTGGCGGAAGATGAAATTTTCTATTTATTGCATGATCCCCGCCCGAATTTGCTCAAACGTTTATCAGGGGGCGTACAAACTTCTCGTCTGGCTCTTGCAACTCTGCCCGATGTGGAGGAGGTTCCCTTGGTAACGTTTAATGTGACTCTCCCCAATCAGGCGATCACGAAGGAATCTTTGACCCAGCCAGAATAGCATTTTAGAATTAACTGAGAAATATGATTAAAAATCATTATGCAAAAGGACAGCAAATTATTTCCTATCTTATTTGGTGGGTTGTGCGTGTACTTACTCGGTTATGCTTACTCTAGAGTATTTGTTTTTCACACTGTGGAACGTTACGCAGGGGCGGAAGGCAAAGGCGATCCAAGACAAGACTACATTACTAAAAAGGATCGTTCCCCTGGAGAAGGATGGGAGTACCAGTTATTTTTGCCTGTCATCAAAGCTGAGGAAGGCATTGTCAATTACTTCCATAATCTGTAATTTGGTATTGCACATTTCTGGAATACCTCAAGTGCGATCACCCTTCTGAACTTGAAAAAAGCGATCACTCTATTAAAAATTTCCAGAATACAAATTTAAACCTTCAATAAAGCGAAAATCTTTAAGATTTAATGTGTATAAATCAAGATTATACACTAATGCAGTGGAAGCAATTAAAGCGTCGGGAATAGCTAATTTATGACTTAGAGAATAAGTTTCCATTAATTCAATAAATTTTGTAGATACAACAATATCAACTGGAAAAATAGTGAGGATTTCTAGATGTTTTCTGATTTTTCGCAATTCTACTTTATTGATAGCACCATAATATAATTCAGCTTGAGTAATAACACTAATTGCTAACTGATTAATGCCAATGTGACGAAGCTCATTAACAACTTTGCCATTGTTTTTATAAAATTCAATGAGAATATTAGTATCACATAGAGTCATTAGCTATCTTCCCGCCAAGCCTCTTGACGAATGGTTTCTGCCGTAATTGTTCGATTGTCCCAGAGTCCCGCTAGGGCAAAAAAATCTTGCTCATTATCAATTTTTGTTTGGTTCTGTTCTTGGATTTCGACAGAGTTGACAAAATCTAAAGCAGTCAATAGCTTTGATAACATTTCTGCTTTATCGGTATCTACGACTTGGACGATTAGCTGTTTCATAAATGGTTGACAGGAAATGTGTCTAGCTTCATTATAGGAAAATTCTGACTTAACAGATCGCGGTTTCAACTCTCATCAAAAAGCGATCGCCTATCCCAAATTAAGAAAAAATGCGATCGCTGAAAGTACGGTCACCCAGATCGCCCTCACTGTAGGTTAAGTCGAGAAATCCGAACGTTATCCGAGTTAGGGTCAATAAATTTTTGTCAGAAGGGGTGCTTTTTTTTAATAAAACTGGTAAATTGTTACTAAAAATTCACGCTAATTATTGAGAATTTTTGTTTTTACTTTTTCAGCAAGCCCCAAATTAAAGTGCGCTTAAGTAACGCACGATAAAACCAACTTATCTTCATGATTACAAATGAAAATATTTCCCATTACACTATTTCAGACTGTTGCTCTAACTGGTTTCTCTGCTTCTGTTTTACTAGCGACAACTCCTGCCCAAGCCATCAATTTAATCAACAATGGTAGCTTTGAAAATTCATCATTAGGCAGTGGTTTTAATTTTGTAACATTATCTGCTGGTTCAACTGCTATTAATGATTGGATAGTTACCAGTGGAAGTATTGAGTATAAAAATCAATTGTGGCAGGCTTCCGATGGTGTTTTTAGCGTGGACTTATCTGGTAACAACGCAGGGAGTATCGCACAAACTTTTATAACCGCGCCAGGAAATCAGTATTTAGTGAGCTTTGATTTGGCTGGTAATCCAGCAGGTACTCCAACGGTTAAAACGTTAAGGCTTTCGGCTGGGAGTAGTTCCCAAGATTTTACCTTTGATGTTACGGGGAAAACTTTTGCTAACATGGGATGGTCGTCCCAAAGCTTTAGTTTTGCGGCTAGTAGTAACAGTACTACCCTTTCCTTTGCCAGTCTTGACAATACCGCCTATGGCCCTGCTTTAGATAATGTCGTTGTTACAGCAGTTCCTTGGGAAACCGACGCGCTTTCTGTTGTGGGTAGCACTATTCTCTTTGGGTTGGGTTTATGGCGTAAAAATAAGGTTTCTCAAAAAAGAAGCGAAGACCTTTAATTGCTGTTCTCAATTCAATAATTCATCAATTCATCCCCCTGAACAATAAAATTTGGCGGGATTTTTTGTGTTTATGGGTTAAAGTGCGATCGCTCCTCCTCATCGAAATATAATCTTTAGATTGTTGAACCAGTTAGAATAATGAATAGAAGATAACGAAACAGAGGAGACAACAATGGCAATTCGACAACCCAAATATAGCAAAGAAGAGTTTGCTCAACGTGGCGATCGCCTATATCAAACCCAAATAAAATCCCAGGTTGAAACAGGTAATGAGGGCAAAATTGTGGCCATTGATATTGAAACGGGAATATACGAGATTGCCGATGATCTACTAAGCGCATCGAAAAATCTATCAGCACGATTACCTGATGCTCAGACCTGGTTTGTTCGCATTGGACACCAAGCCGTTGATCATTTTGGCGCACGGAGTTTTAAAACAAAACCATGATGCAAGGGCGTGTTAATCAAAATTGTGAAGCCATTTTACCGATTGTTATTAAAAATAACAGTATAACGCAACAAGTAGATGCCGTAATTGATACGGGATTTTCTGGATTTTTAACCTTACCATCAGATATTATTTCAACATTACAACTTAGTTGGGAAGGTCGTGACATTGCAACATTAGGTGATGGAATTTTTTGTACTTTTGAAGTTTATACTGGATTGGTAATCTGGGATGGGGAATATCATGAAATTTATATCAATGAATCCGAAACCATTCCCTTAATTGGAATGAGATTATTAAGAACCTATGATTTACATATTCACACGATTGAAGGTGGCTTAGTTACAATCAAAAAACTTTCGATATAAATTAAATTTGTTGGTTGGTTTAATCAGCGATCGCCCCTTTCTGAACTTCAAAAATGCGATCGCGGGAATAATCTGTCTCTGGAATCAGGGATTAAAAAAATATAATTTAATTACCAAAAATATCCAATTGTTCAACTTCTTGGGAAAATTTAGCATCAGGGGTCGCAATCTTCTTTTTCTGAATACCCTGCCTGAGTCCCATCGCAATCTTACTATGCTTTTCAATTTGTCCCATTACCTGTTTCGCTCGTCGAATAACAGATTGGGGTAAACCCGCTAAACGTCCCGCTTCAATACCGTAGGATTTATCCGCACCCCCTGGACGAACTTGATGCAAAAAAATAATTTCATTGGGCATTTCCTTTACCGTAACTTGATAGTTAGTTACATTTCCTAAAATAGACGCTAATTCATTTAACTCATGGTAATGGGTCGCAAAAATTGTTCTCGATTGAATTTCCATCGCTAAATATTCCGCTACTGCCCACGCAATAGAAAGACCATCAAAGGTGGCCGTTCCCCTGCCAATTTCATCTAATAAAACTAAAGATCTGGGAGTCGCATGATTCAGAATATTCGCCGTTTCATTCATTTCCACCATAAAAGTTGATTGCCCTGTAGCCAGATCATCCACTGCACCAACTCGCGTAAAAATGCGATCGCAGATTCCCAATTTCGCCGACTTAGCGGGGACAAAGCTCCCTGTCTGGGCCATAAGTTGAATTAAGCCCACTTGACGGAGATAACAACTTTTTCCACTGGCATTGGGCCCCGTTAAAATAATCAAATCAGGGTGAGCATCTTGATCATTCAAATTCCCTAATTGACTAGAATTGGGAACAAAAAAGCCCGCCGCAAGAGATTGCTCCACCACAGGATGACGACCATCTACCACTTCCAATATTCGACCTTCGACCATTTCGGGACAACAATAGCCCTGATAAACGGCGACTTCTGCCAGGGCAGATAACACATCGATCGCCGCCACCGCTTTAGCAATATCCCGAATCATTTGGGCTTTCTCGGCGACTTTGCAACGAATTTCATTAAAAATCTCGTATTCTAAGGCATTAAGATCATCCTGTGCGGTCAAAATGCGAGTTTCCCGTTCCTTAAGTTCTGGCGTAATATACCGCTCTTCATTCACCAAGGTTTGTTTGCGTAAATAATTTTCTGGAGCTTGGTCAGCCTTACTTCTGGGAAGGGTCAAATAGTAACCAAAGGATTTGTTATAGCCCACCTTAAGATTAGTAATTCCCGTTCGTTGTCGTTCCGTGACTTCCAAATTTGCCAGCCATTGCTTATCTTCTTCCAAGCCCCGACGCATTTCATCTAAATCCGCATTAATACCGTCCCGAATCACGCCTCCTTCCTTGAGATGGAGGGGAGGTTGTTCGACTAAATGGGCGATCACATAACGGCCCAATTGCTCCAATTCGGGAGGAACGTTTTGCAGGGCTTTGAGATAGGGTGAAGTTCCCCCACTGGTCAAAGTTGCTAAATCTGTTAATCTCACCAGGGACTCGGCTAAGGCTAACACGTCTCTCGCATTGGCACTTCCCGCCCCAATTCTGCCCGTTAAGCGTTCTAAATCATAAATATTGCGTAATAATTGCCGTAAATCCTGTCTTAATGGCGGATTATCCATCAATTCTTGAATACTTCTTTGTCTTGCCTTAATGCCTTTGGGTTCTAACAACGGTTGCAATAACCATCGGCGTAACGCTCTGCCTCCCATCGCGGTACAGGTGCGGTCTAAGGCCCAGAGCAATGATCCGTGAAAACTGCCATCTCGAACGGTTTGATTAATTTCTAAATTGCGGCGAGTTTGGTGGTCTAGTATTAAAAAATCTGACAAGCTATAACTCTTTAGGGGCTGAATCGGGACTAAATTCGCCTTTTGGGTATCTTCGATATATTCCAACAATCCCCCCGCCGCCCGAATCGCCAGGGGTAAACCTTCACAACCCATGCCCTCTAAGGAACGCACTCGAAACGTTTCTAATAATCTTTGTTTGGCTTCGATTAAACCAAAAGGCATCTGCGATCGCAGGGAATAACAGAAAGTATTGGGCAAACAATCGGGTAATTGGTCGGATTTTTCTCCTGGACGCAGAATATTATTGAGATCGGGGGCGTTGGTGGGAATCAGAACTTCGGAGGGTTGTAACCGCAATAATTCTAAATTTAATGCCTTTAAATCTGTACTTTGCGTGGTAAAAAATTCCCCTGTAGAAATATCCGCATGGGCTAATCCCCAATGTTCTGAAGTTATCACAACAGCAGCTAAAAAGTTATTGCGTCGGGCATTGAGCATACTGTCATCGGTCAAAGTCCCAGGCGTGAGTAACTTGGTGACTTGTCGCTCGACCATACGTTTTTCGGCGGCGGCATCGGCGGCATCTTCCACTTGATCACAAATGGCGACGGAATAGCCTTTTTCTACCAACACACGAGCATACCGTTCTAGGGCATGGTGGGGAACCCCTGTCATTGCGACCCGTCCGATTTCTTTGCCACCTTCTTTACTGGTTAAAATTAATTCTAATTCCCGCGAAATAATTACCGAATCTTGAAAGAAACATTCAAAAAAATCTCCCACTCGGTACAGTAATAATGCCCCAGGATTTTGCTCTTTAACTTCAGTATAATGCTGAAACATCGGGGTCAATTTTTCCCGATCTAAATGACGGTAATCTTTATGGGGAGCCTTGTGGGTTCCTAGTTCGGTAGAGGGGGAATCGGAAGTAGTAGTCATTAAATCTTGACAGTTAATCGTTAATTATTTTAAAGAAATTAAAAATAGATGTTCTGCTTGATCCCCCCTGCCCCCCTTGATAAGGGGGGTGTCCGTAGGACGGGGGGATCTTATAGTTTTTAAAAACCATTCACTTACCAATTTAAACTAAAAAAGTAACAGATATATTTAAGAAAATTCCGTAGGGGCGTAAGGCTTACGCCCAATAGATATTTCTAACTATCCTAAGCTCTATTTAACTGGGCATAACAACAGCTTGCTCATTTTTTTGAGTTGCTCGAAGTTGACCACAGGCCGCATCTGCCCCCAATCCCCTCGAATAACGGACACTAACTGTAATATGATGTTTTTGTAGGATATCGACGAAGGCTTGTATGCGTTCCGAATTGGGTCGTTTATAATCAACTTCGGCGATGGGATTGTAGGGAATCAGATTAACGTGGGTTTGAAAACCTTTCAACATTCGAGATAACTCTAAAGCCTGTTCTGGAAAGTCATTCACCTCCGCTAATAGGACGTATTCAAAGGTCACCCTGCGTCCTGTGGTGTTGATATAGTCTCGACAGTCTGCCAAAAGTGCGTGGAGGGGATAATGTTTGGCACTGGGAATGAGTTGTTCCCGTAGGGCTTGATTGGGGGCATGAAGACTGACGGCAAAGGTGACTTGTAATTTTTCCTGGGCGAGTTGTTGAATTTTTTTGGGTAAACCCACCGTTGAAATGGTGAGCGATCGCTGACCAATGCCCACATCTTGATTGAGGGAATGCACCGCAGGGACAACGGCGGGTAAATTTAACAAAGGTTCTCCCATGCCCATGAAAACCACATTGCTAACACGCTGATCAAAATCTTCCTGCACCGTTAAAACCTGATCAATAATCTCGTGGGCCTGTAAATTTCGGACAAATCCCCCTTTCCCCGTTGCACAAAAATCACAATCCATTGCACACCCAACCTGGGAAGAGACGCAGACTGTCAAACGTTTTTGGCTAGGAATGCCGACGGTTTCAATGATTAGTCCATCGGACAACTTCAGCAAATATTTACGGGTTTTATCAGAAGCCGTACTGGAATAGTGAATCTGGGAACGACCAACGGGATAATCCTGCATCTGTTCTCGCCACTGTTTGGGAAAGACTGAAATATCCATCAGCGATCGCGCACTTTTTTCGTAGAGCCATTGGTAGAGTTGTTTTCCCCGATAACTCGGTTGTCCCTGGGCTTGTACCCAATCCGTTAGTTCTGCCAAGGATTGGCCCAGGAGGGGTTTATGTTGAGTTTTAGGGGAAGGGGTCAGAGATGTGGACATAGTTTTATAGAAAATCCAAGGCAGCGATCAATTGAATCCTCGCTTATACTTAAGCATAGCAAGCCAGATGTGATAAAATCCAATCAAAGCGGCGATCGCCTAGAGAAGAAAAAACGACGGTATTTTTATTTGCCTCGTTCTAAAAAAAAGATTCTCTCTATCTACTTGACAGATAACATAATCTTTGTCATGATTGAGATCGTCTGAAAAAGATGCGGGTATAGCTCAGTGGTAGAGCGTCACCTTGCCAAGGTGAATGTCGCGCGTTCGAATCGCGTTACCCGCTTAGTCTAATCTAGTCACCAAATATTTCTCTATTTCTGAGGAATAAACGGCCAAGAAAATAGTTGTAAGATCTCGCCATGCGCTGAGTCTTTTTGAATGCTCTAACCTCCAAACTATTTCGAGGTCAAGTTGTTCGCGTCCTCAGAGATCTGGGCTTGGAGTAAACGAGGATACAGAATCAAAAAATAAAACCACCAAAGACCAATCAAAATCCCCACAGGAATCGTTAACCAAAGACTTTTTAATAAAAACCAACTTGCTGTCACAATAATAATTCCCGTTAAAATAATCGTCCAGGGTTGACACCACCAAGGCTTATGTTGCCAAAGATTAAAAGAGGAATTGTCGGGCATGGTGTCTCATCTCCTTTTAAAAGTGGGCTTTTTAATCCGCCCTAGCGATTTCGATGTTAAAGTTTAAACGTCGCTAATTTTCTGCTGGTTTCGTGCGTAAGGTTAAGTATAAACCCAGAAAACCCCATTGAGTAGCAGAGATCCAAAAAAATAAGTTAAAGTGGTAACGAGTTTGTTTTAATTAATTCTTTTTATCGTGATGTTGCCATGAAACAATCAGAGGGGCTTTTGTCACCGATTCACTCCTTAGAAGATGCTTTAAATCGTTGTCAAAATCTGGGAATGCGGGTCAGTCGTCAACGTCGCTTTATCCTAGAACTGCTCTGGCAAGCGAAGGAACACCTTTCTGCTAGGGAAATCTATGACCGCCTCAACCAAGCAGGAAAAGATATTGGTCATACATCAGTTTATCAAAATCTAGAAGCCCTATCGGGTCAGGGGATTATCGAATGCCTTGAGCGGTGTGATGGTCGCCTCTATGGTCACATCAGCGACTCCCATAGCCATATTAATTGTCTGGACACTCAACAAATTATTGATGTTCATATCGAGTTACCGCCTGAACTGCTCCAACAGATAGAAAAGGAAACAGGGGTGACCATTACGGATTATCGCATTAATTTCTACGGCTATAAAGAAGCTTTTGATACTATCTCTTAGGGTTAATTGGAGAAATAATGGTAATCTTGCTGTTAGATTGAGTTACTCATCAATTCATTAAATCCTTCCCCGAAAAGCATTGTGAGCGATCGCCCTATTACCCTAGTTTTGATTGATGAAGACCCGATCTTTCGGTTGGGACTCGTGACTGCCTTGATGTCAACGAACAAGGTACAGATATTAGCCCAGCTAGACTTGCCCCAAGCAATAGACACTCTCTTTAATCAAGCCCTTCCCGATATTGTTCTCCTTGATCCGCTCTTTTTAGAAAATACGTCTCAAGGCTGGATACTCTGTCAAAAAATTAAACGAAATTATGCAGGGGTTAAAATTTGTCTATTAACAGCAACCTTAGAGTACGGCAAATTAATTCAGGCCAGACAACAGGGCATTGAAGGTTATTTTCCCAAAGGAACTTCCATTAATGCACTCGTCGAAGGATTACAAGACATTGTAGCAGGAAGAATTTGTTGGACAGATCTTTCTTTTTTTCAAGGCTACGTTAAACTCACTCCCAAAAATCGTTGGTTATTGGAAATCTTTCAATCAGGATTAGCACAAATTGATAGCAATATTGGGATGCTCAATCAACAGTTTGAACAGTCCCCCTTGTCCCAATTTGATATTCTTTTTTTAGAGGGAAGAAAACGAGAGTTAAGAACGGCACGATGGTTCGTTCAAAAAATGATGCCCAATAAATTAAAATTAACAGCCCAATTAACCGCAAAGGAAAAATTAACGTCTTCCCCTCAAGCCTCTCCCCTGGCTAAAATATCTGCTGTCAATGCCCCTGTTAATTCTGACCTTACTATTGAACCGATATCTTCTTCCAATATTACTATTTTTAGTAATACCCTAGCCAAACTTCAGGCAAGTGTGAGCAATCTCACTGATATTCCTTTGGAGTTGGATATTTTGGTAACGGAAAAGAAGCAAGAACTTTTGATTTTAATTTTAAATCAATTTCAGAATTTATTAACTGAATTAAAGTCACTGAATATCACTTTGGAACAACTTCCCGATGATACTAGTTTAATGTTGGTTGAAATTTGGCAAGCTTCTACCCTGGCTTTTTTTGGAAAATATTGCTCTCCCAAGGGAGACTTTAAGATTAATAAAATTCAAGAAATTCTCAATAATTATAAAACCTTAATTCAGACAGAGGCTTTGAATAAAATTCCTTTTACTCAAGAGTTATTACATTATCTATTATTTTCAGAAAATGTAGTTATTGATCAAGTTTCCTATCGTGCTAAATCTCCTGAAGCCGAGGAAAGGGCGGAAATTTATTTACAAAATCTCATTATTCAAATCGCTAACGGTGTAATGATTTTTATTCTAAATTATTTTTCAGATAGTGAGGAAATTAAACAGGTTTTATATTCTGAAAAAATGCTCTCTTCTAGGGAAATTGCTAAGTTTCGTAATAATTTAGCTTGGCGATATCAATTCACGAAATATTGGCAAGAACCCCAATATATTTTTGAAAGTCAATATCCTTTGTTCTATTTAACTTCCCAAGGCATTAAGACTAGGAATATTTATTCTCCCCGCCAATCAGAACTTTCTCAACTTCAGGGTTTACCGTTAGCAACGACAATTTTTTTGGAACTGCGGGATGCTCTTTCTCCTCGTCTGCGATCGCTGGTTAAATTTCTAGGGAATGGTTTTGTTTTTCTGTTAACTCAAGTCATTGGTCGCGCGATCGGATTAGTGGTAAGAGGCATTTTGCAAGGGGTTGGAAATACTTGGCAAGAAACACGTTACGGTAAAAATCGCAGTCGAGAAAATTCTAATTTTTGATGGTGTTTACTCAGTCGTGAAATCCTGGTCAATGCTGAACCGAGGGAAGTTTGACAAAAAACGAGAGAAAACGTTTGAAAGATCACAGAAACTGGGTTATGATCGAAGAAGATAGATATTCTAAAGTGAATGTTAGCTAAAAGAATTGATTAAATTCTTAAATGAATTCACACCATTATCGGATTGTGTGGGAGTGAGCATTGAATATTGATTCTGCCATAAACGCTGTGATAGAGGCTAATCGTTATGCTCCACGTACCGAATAATATTTTTAAACAACTCCTATTAGGGGCTTTGACCCTGGGTTTTGGAACCTTGGGAATTGCTCAACTTAGTTTAGCCCAAACTCCCGTAATCCTTAATCCTCCGCCCCTAAAAACTTACCCAGGAACGGCAAAAGATTTGGGTAATATTCCCGAAAAAAGTTCAATTCTCTGGTTAAGCGGTGTCGGGGGAGACGGTGATAATGAAGACGTTGAAGCGTACCCCTATGAAATTCGTCCCACCGATGGGGTGATTCCCCCGTTGGCTCCATACTCAACACCGAATGATGAGAATGAATCATCGAAGAAAATACTGGGCGGTGGTATGGTTTTTCCTGTTAAACTTTTTTAGAATTTTTTGAGAGAAATTCCAAGTATTGCTGAAAGTTGAGTTTTTGTATTCATCAAAATCAGTGAAAAATATTTGCTTTGTTCTTTACTATCGTGAAAATTAAACGATTGACCACCACACTCGCAGGTTTACTATTTTGGGGGGCGATTCATCCCGTTTCTGCCCAGGATGATTTTTTAGGAGAATCAGGCATTAATGCCCGACGATTACAACTGCCGCCCTATAACCTGACAGGTAAAAAAATTGCCATTGGTCAAGTGGAAATTGGTAGAGCGGGTAAATTTGGTTTTGATAAAGTTTCTGCCTGGCATCCCAAATTTTCCCTAGTCGGAATTTTTTTTCGCGATCGCCTAACCCAACCCAATAGAAATTTAGATAACCATGCCGCAATGGTCGCAGGTGTAATGGTTGCCAAGGATAAACGTCTGCCAGGAGTTGCCCCTGATGCCAAACTCTATGGAGCGGCGATCGGTTCTTTGTCAGACAGTTTACAACCCGATGAATGCCTAACCAGTCAACATCTGGCCCAACAAAATGGGGGAGATATTCGGGCCATTAATTTTAGTTTTGGGGAATCTTTAAAACGCGATCCCAGGATGGATGCCAAACTCGATGGTAATGCGCTTTTAACCCAATGTATTGATTGGTTGTCTCGTACCCAGGATGTTTTATTTGTGATTGCAGGAAATCAGGGGGAAGGCGGGATTCCCATTCCGACGGATCATTACAATGGAGTGACGATCGCCTATACCACTTCTAAAAATCATCAATTTCATAAAGTTGATTTTGCTAATTTAAGTGCCGTACCCCAGGGAATTGGTCGCAAAATTATTGAAAAAGAAATTAATCAAGACAACCGACGGGCGATCGCCTTAGTTGCGCCAGGTCATCATATTTCTACCTACGATTTACAGGGAAAAATTCTTAAAGTCAGTGGTACGAGTTTTGCGGCTCCCCAGGTAACAGGAACCGTTGCTCTGCTCCAGGAATACGGCGATCGCCAACTCCGAACCCAAGCTCCCCATTGGAATCTCAACGCTCGTCGTCATGAGGTCATGAAAGCCGTCCTGATCAATTCTGCCGATAAGCTTCAAGATTCAGGCGATAACAATCTGTTGGGCATGACTCGCACCGTACTCACCCGAAAAAATAAAAATTGGCTCGATTCCGAAGCTTTCCCCAATCCCCAAATTCCCCTCGATATGGAAATGGGAGCAGGTCAATTGAATGCTTTTCGTGCCTATCAACAATTCAGTGCGGGTTCCTGGCCCAGCGATCGCCCGATTCCGCCCTTGGGTTGGAATTATGATCAATTATCTCCCCAAACTCATCAGGATTACCTTCTCGAAAAAACCCTACCCGCCCATAGCTTTGTGGCAATAACCCTTGCCTGGGACAGAATTGTTGAATTGATAGATACCAACGGCAATCAACTTTATGATAAGGGGGAAACGTTTCGGAGTATGGGTTTAAATAATTTAGATATTTATTTATTGCCCATTAATGAAACGCAAACCAAGCAGGCTATTTGTAAATCCGAGAGTCTAGTGGATAGTGTGGAACATATTTTTTGTCCCATTCCCCAGACAGGAAAGTATAAAATTCGGGTGGAATATCATCAAGCAGTTAATCCTATTATTCAACCCTATGCTTTAAGTTGGTGGACGGCTCCTCTGGCATTTGTTGAATGATTTCCATTGTTTTAACGCTAACGGTGCAAACTCTTTGTAATAAATCAATTACTTGTTCTTTGTAATCCGCAAATTTGTAAGTATGGAAAAGTTTAGCAATTGTCGGATCTTTGGGTTTCTTTTCTTTGTATTGATCGAGTATCCATTCTAAAGCGGATCGGTTGCCGAGTTTGTATTCCCAGGCGATCGCATTTATCCCAATCAACTGTGTATTTTCGCCAAGATTGATTACTCTGTTAATCTTATTGGTTTTGAGTTGGACTATTGAGTAGCGATCGCAAAAAATCCATTAAGGAGAGAAAACAATTTTTCTTCTTCGTCTATAGAATAAGTTGTTAAATTTTTTGTAAAGATTTGATGATCTAAGTTTCCTAGCTCCCAGGTTTTTCCATCGGTGACAATGCCATAGACAGGACGAGTTTGTTGATTAAGGCGATCGGCAGTAATCAGTGCGGCGAGACAATACGCCCAAGATCGCTCAAAATCATTATTTTTAACTTGAATAACTAAAAGAAGAATCGGTAAGCTAAAATTTCCTGTATTTATTTCTGATTTAGCGGTGAGCATATAATCAACTATTCCAGAAAGTTCTGCTGTAAATTCAAGTTTTGGTTGTATCCAAAAATCTGGACTTCCGTTCATTCCATCACAATTTTGATACAGTTCTTTGAGTATGGGTAAGGTCATTAACTCGCGTCTAGCGATAGAAGATTGATCGGTATTACAGCAAGTTTCATGAAATTCAAAATCAATGTCAAAGACGATGGATGTCTCAGTCCAGGATTCTTTTACAAAATCCTGTTGTTGATATTCAATTTTGTATTCTTTTAGTAGTTGTGAGATTGTTTGATAATCATTAAAAGACATAGTTTTTTTAAGACTAAATTTTTTTAAAGATAATTGCATTTACGCACATTCGGCGATAATTTTAGCATTTAATAATGTAAAAATACGATCTAGTTCAAGAATGCCGTTCAATTCTAATTCTTCTTCTGAGGTTAATATTAAATCTCTTTTTTTCTGATTAAGAAATTCAAGGCGATCCTGTAAGTCATCATTAAACTTGAATAAATACAAATTACGAACTGATTTCATTTGTATTCCAGAATCAATAAAAGAAGATGGTTGAATCATAAGTTGAACATTCATTTTTTTATCCTCATGATTTTTGTTTAAAAATATTTTAACAACTATTTTTTTATGGCATTTGTTGAATGATTTCCATTGTTTTAACGCTGACAGTGCAAACTCTTTGCAGTAAATCAATCACTTGTTCTTTGTAATCCGCGAATTTGTAAGTATTGAAAAGTTTGGCGATGGTCGGATCTTTGGGCTTCTTTTCTTTGTATTGATCGAGTATCCATTCTAATGCTGATCGGTTGCCGAGTTTGTATTCCCAGGCGATCGCGTTTACTCCAATCAACTGTGTATTTTCGTCTAGGGTTATTACTCCGTTAATTTTGTCGGCTTTGAGTTTGGCTTTGGGGTTTTCTTTAGTGGCAATTTCGACTTGTTGGAGTCCGTAGGGTTGAATGGTTTCGTAGTTGAGATGTAATTCCATTAAGGTTTTACCCCAATTTGTCTATTGATGAAAGTCTTCGTAAAAGGGTAAGCGGGGAAATTCGCGTTTAAGGTTGAGTTCGTATTTGGTGCGGTAGGCAGGATGATGTAAAACGGCGTAGGTATAATGAAAAATATTTTCTTTGGTAATTTTTGAATCTTGATAATGGGTTTGGAATTGGGTTAAGCCCCAGTCGGTAATGTTATCAATGCGATCGCCTTTTTCATCATAACGATAGAGCGGAAGACATTGAGCAGCAGTTCCAACTAAATGTAAATCAGGGATACGATTAGTTGCTGTAACCATGAAGGGCGATTGTGTTCCAACATCAGTACAAAAAATTGATAGATTATCTGTTTTGCCATTAGGAAAAACTTCAAACATTTGATAAGTCATTCCATTAAAATGTCGATCAAAGTAAAAATATTTTTTTGTAAAGGGTCTATAGAAACTTACAACTAATGAGTCCACATCATATTTTTTAACAATTCCTCTATTAAGATATTTTGTTACTTCTCGATCCCACTTAATATCACAATCTCTTGTTGTACCCTGATTTAGTCGCTCCATATACGAATCAATAAGATAATTGACTTTTGAGGTTAAAGCTTCTCTTGAAAAGTCATAAATCCACTCATCTCTTTGAGTTTTAACTCCTGCTGAAAAAAGCTTAAAAACTGCCTCCTCAGATTTACCAGCTTTAACCCCCTTATCAACCAGAGACAATAAGTCATCAAAATCATTTTTAGTTTGATTAATCCAATTATTTTTCTTGTCAGGTAAAATATGATCAAAGGGAATTGAGTGAAATGGCGTTTCAGAAATAAACTTAATTTTGTTTTCTCTTAACTCATGAATATCAAAAGGATGAGAATAAAAAATTTGACAATTGCCCTTTGATTTAGTCTTAATCAAAAAGCCAATCACAATCCCCGTCATTGCCGCTTCACCAAAAATCGTATGTTTCTCACAGATAAAAATTCCATCTCTGCCAGAAATCTCACGGACATTACCACCACAATCAATAAAATAAGCATAGGAAAACTCATCTTTTATACTCTTTCTAAAACCATCAAATGCTCGATTGTCAAGAAAAGATGAATTTGTAATAAAGCAGATAATTCCTTCCTCAACCCTGTCACTCGCCCAACGATAGAAACGAGTGTACATATCGTAAACAGAGATCTTGTTTTGTGCAGTCCCATTTTTAACGTAAGTTGCCTTCAATTGCTTATCAATCTCTTTATAGGGACGATTTGCATTGTCTTGATTAAAGTTAGATTGCCATGCGTTATACGGCGGATTGCCAATAATCACCGAAATCTTGCGATCATTTTGATTTTGAATCCTAGCCGTATTCTGCACACTCATCGCAAACAAATCAAACTGTTTCCCCTCAAAACCACAATGATCCAACCTATCCACCAAACAAATATTCTTAAACTCCTCATACTTTCCCATCTTTTGAGCATAGGTAAACTCAATATTCAAATTCGCAATATAGTAGGGCAAAATCGCCATCTCATTACAATGAATTTCGTGCTGATATTTATGCTCTAACTTATGGGGAGGCAAATATTCAATCAATTCCGTAATATAGGTTCCCGTCCCCGTACAAGGATCGAGAATTTCTACCCCTTCATCCGATAATAATTTACCAAAATGTTTATGTACCAAATGATCCGCACTCTCGATCATAAAGCGCACAATTTCATTCGGTGTATAAACAATTCCTAACCGATCCGCCGCCTTGGGATTATAGGCTTTATAGAAATTTTCATAGAGAGCCTTTAAAAACTTTTGTTTTTCATGATGATTCGCAATATTTTCCGAACTCCGACGAATCACCGCATAATAATATTCAATACTTTTCAGCGTATTACGACGAATATTTCCCGTAAAAAAAGTATCCAACATAGCAGATAACTCACGGGCAATATTATTTTCTCGGTGAAACTGCGACTCATGGAAAATATTCGTAAAAATATCCTCCGTCAGAATGTGTTGAATCAACATTTCATGGACATCAAAAATCGTAATCTCTGGATTAATCGACTGCCGACAAACCTCTAAAAAACTATTACGGCGATCGCGAAATTGTTGATTCTCCTTTTCCGCGAATTGAATTGTTTCTCGCAACTTTTCCAGAATTTGGGGAATATCTTCCTTAAACTTTGTAATAGCCGCCCGAAAGTCCCGCACCTCTGGCCGTTCATAATCAACAAAAATATTTAACAGGCGATCGAGTTCC
>QBMS01000052.1:12400-15795 GCA_003249095.1 Snowella sp. | reverse complement strand
CTCCGCATCCCGCATGGAAACCCGCCCAATCTCTCGGCTATGCTGGATCAGAACCGCATTTTGAGAATCTTCAAACAAAATATTTTCATCGGGATAACCTTTTTCAAACTTTTTCTCAATTTCCAGATCCAGCTTGTCGTATTCATCCTTACTTTCCCACCAACCATGCTCTAGCCGAATCGCATCCTTAATCGTGCCATCAGGATAAACCGTTGTATTAAATTTGGTTTTAAAATCTAATTCAGGAATCAGTAAATAATTGCGCGGCTTGCAATAATCATTCAATAAACGCTCAAAGGCATTGCGGATACTGGTTTCTTTTTTTGAGCCACCATACTGAATAATTTTTTCAACCTCCGTTTGGTATTGCGTCACCAGTAATCTCGACATAGCAAACCCCTTGATGAATGAATTTTTATAATGCCCAATGAGAATATTTTACAGCCATTATACTATAAAATTTCTTTGCAAAAGATTCATCAAAAAATGGGTTTCAACTAACAACAGGTAATGCGATCGCCGCGAGTGAGCAGATCCCCCAGACAACAATTGGGAAATTAGATCATCCCTAAACGGCTTTAACGGTTGGTTCCGATGCAAAAAGATTGAGACCCAACTCTTGAGACAGAAATTTGGTCACCAGTTGACCTTTAACGCTATTACCCGCTTCATCGAGGGGAGGAGCAAAACAGCCTAATCCGCCTTTACCTGGAGAAACGACGACCATGCCGCCACTCACTCCACTTTTGCCTGGTAAACCCGTTTCATATAACCAGTCTCCTGAATTTTCATAGAGTCCTGCCGTTACCATGACCGCGAGAACGTGTTGGCAGTGAATCGCATCAATAATTCGTTCCGAGGTGATGGGATTTACGCCTCCGTTGGCCAGGGTGGCGGCCATAACAGCCAGATCCTTGGCGGTGACGTTTAAAGAACACTGTTTGGTATAAATATCCGTTGCCTGAATGGGGTCAAAAAAGATACGGTCATAGGCTTGGAGCAATTTAGCAATGCCCTGGTTGCGTTGATTGGTGGCAGATTCCGATTGATAGACTTCTTCGTTGAGGGTTAATTTTCGGCCTGCAAATCGGGATAATCCATCCTGGATGAATTGCCATTTTTCGGCGGCGGTATCCCCTGGAGCCAAGCTAGTCGCCGCGATCGCGCCCGCATTCACCATTGGATTACTGTTTCCTTCCTCAATGCGTTCAATGGCAATCACTGAATTAAAGGGTAATCCCGTACTTCTAACCCCCAACTTCTCCCGTGCGACATCTTCACCGATCGCATGACAAATCAGAGCGAAGACAAAGGGTTTAGACACACTCTGGATCGAAAATTCGTAGTCCGCATCTCCCGCCGTATAAATATTGCCATTGGTTTCAACGATACAAATTCCAAACAGATCGGCAGAAACTTGAGCTAGGGCGGGAATATAATCGGCAACTTTTCCTTCTGTAATGGATTTAAAGCGATCGTGTGCCTGGGCAACCAAGGAAGTTACCAGTTCGACAGGGGGCAAATGACCTGTGGAGACAATGGAGTGTTCAGTCATCTCATGAATAGCAGGTTGGGAGTTGATCATGCTGATTTTGGCAATAGTTCGCGATAAAACGATATTGTTTAGGATTGACATCCTCCCCGTTCTCAAGGCGAAGGATTTTCATCTAACCCAACAAACTTAGACGACCTAAAGCTTTATTTTATGCCGAATCCCCGATGATAGCCTTTTTTTCTGCCATTGTTTCTGTTAGTTTTATTATTTTGCTGGGTGCGATCGCTGCACGAACGATTTCCCTCGAAGCCAAGGCTCTCTCCCAACTCAGTGTGTATATTCTGGCTCCTGCGTTGGTTGCCGATGGTCTTTATCGAACGACCCTATCTTTACAGAGTGCTATTAGCTTACTCCTCAGTTTTGCGCTCATTTCGGTTATTCTCTACGGTATTATCTGGATTTTGGGATATTATTTAAAATTACCGACTTTAACCCGTAAAAGTTTACTGGCCACAACCCTATTACCCAATAATGGCAATCTAGGTTTACCGTTAATTGCTTTTACCCTGGGAGACGCAGGACTAGAACGGGCAATTATCTACATGATTGGTTCTAGCATTCTTTTATTTGGAATTATTCCAGCCCTTTTGGCGGGCCATAGCCTGTCTTCGGGGTTTCGATTTACCCTCAAGCTCCCTCTGGTTTGGGCAATGTTAGCGGGTTTAAGTCTGCGCTTTTTTGATCTCAAATTACCCTTTCAACTCGATACCGCGATCGCCCAACTCGGAAAAGCCGCGATTCCCATTGCCCTCTTACTATTGGGAGTGCAGTTAGCCAGTACCCGTTTTGGGGTAGGACGTTATGAAACGGTGGCTTCTGGTTTGCGTTTAGGGGTGGCTCCCTTGGTGGCCTACGGGGTCGGAAAATTATTCCATTTGACGGGGTTAGACCTACAAGTGTTAGTCCTCCAGAGTGCCATGCCCGTTGCAGTGAATACCATTGTTTTAGTGACAGAATTCGGTGGAGATTCGGTGAAAGTGGCAAGAACGATTGTTACCACAACCCTGGCCAGTCTGTTAACGATTCCCTGTATTCTTTGGCTCGGTTCTTAGTTTTGGGAAGAGGCTTTGAATAGACGGCGATCGCCCTGATAGCTCCAGACCATAGGGCGAAAAATCGGGGTTAAATCAAGAATTTAAGGAAACCAATCAGGATCAAGAATTTGTTCTATTGAATAGGGACAAATCACGGGAAAAATATTGAGATCACTTTTGGTTTTAGCAGAATGTCTCGCTCTTTGATAGGAAGTTTCGAGAATAGAAACTAGGTAATTATAAAGCGTTTTTGAGCGCAATAAAATTTCAATTTCATTTCTTAAATTATCAATTTCTTCTAACCATTCCCTCGCACAATAAGGTTTTTCAGACTCCCAATATTGATAAAGGAGCAAATGTTTTAAAAGCTGGATCAGATAACTTTCGACTTTATGACGTTGTTCGCTACCCAAGGCTTCTACCTCTTCAATTAAATTTGCCCAATCTAGATGCTCTATATCTCGATTTTGGAGTTGCTCAAGGGTGACATCTAGCCATTCAACATAATCCTGTTCGTAGAGAGAAACGGAAGACGGTACAGAGATCATAAACGATTCTCCTTTTTATTCGGAATTCTAACATTAACATCACAAAAAATGCGATCGCTCTCCCTCTAACCCGAAACGCGATCGCCTTTTCTAAGACTAGTTCCAGACAAGTTTGTGGCTACGAGAGAATAAGCCTTTCAGCTTCCTGAACCCCGTTCTAAAGTCCTTTGATGGTGTGTTTTTCGCTCAATAACACTCATCGGAAGGTACAAAAGACGATGCTTGATGTATGTTTTTTCGTAAAGCCTTTGAGCAAGA
>QBMS01000052.1:0-12302 GCA_003249095.1 Snowella sp. | reverse complement strand
TTTGAGCAAGAAGCTTTTAGAAATACAAGAAGACACAAACTTGTTCGGAACTAGGATCCTTGAATTGCGATCACCGAGAGTCAATTGCCTATTTTGATATTAAAAATAATTTAAAATTTTGCTAGACAACCAATGCTATAGCGGTATTCATACAACTGAGGTATGGTCAAAACTTGATTAACAAGGGGCTTGAACCCCTTGCCTATAGCTCGTCCGACTGCGCACCGCTATAACAACTATCCAATTAGGAACAATATGCTTATTTTTATTTAAAGATGCACAGTTTTTAATTCATCAATAATTTTAAAGCCAAGATTTTAAAACTAATGAAAAAAAGAAATAAAAGCCGTTTGTTAGATTTTAGTAAAATAGTTGGATCATAACAAAAATTCCCCATCGATTAAGTTTAATAAAACTTAATTAATTTTTTCTTTGATAGCGTCTAAAACACCTTTGGCCTTGTCTTTCAGATCTTCTGCGGTTTGTATCGCAGCCGCTTCGACTTGTTTAGCTTGACCTTCCACCTTCATTTGAGTGTCTCCAGTCAATTCTCCCGCCGCCGCTTCGAGTTTACCTTCTACACTTTTGGCAGTGGCTTTGATTTTATCTTCGATACTCATAATGAATTTTCTCCAATAAATTGATTTTAATCGATTGTAACTTAGCTTTCATAAATAATCAACCGAGATAAGTCTAAATCAAAAACTTATTCGCCCCCATCGGCAAAAATAATGTGATCGCTCCGAACCCAGCCGACAGCTTTAGATTTTTGGAACTTTACCTTACACCAATTTAAGTCACTGCCTGGTTGATCTTTATCTTGCACACAATTAATAACTTTAACTTTATCTCCCGCTAATCCATACTGGGGAGCCGTTGATTTAATAGTGGGTTGAGTCCGCACATAAATTCGTCCGTTACCACTGAGGGTTGAAATCCCACGGGCGATCGCAGGGAAGGAAGTTAAGGTCAAGGCGATCGCGAATCCAACGCCCCCTAGCATTGTCAACTTATCATTGAAGATTTTTTTCATTTTTTAATCTGTAAATCTACTCTATTAGTTTAAATTTAAAAAAACTTTAATACAATAAATTTTATGTTTTTGTAATAAAACTTTTATCACAACTTAATATTTTTATTCGTTCTGAGATTAAATAGATTTAACAGTTGATATTTGACGCAAACCGCAGGGATCGTAATAATAGGATTTAGACTTTCCTAGTTTCCTCGTTTCCTCGATAACCCCGCTAATTATGAGTAATGATATTCGTCTGGGCCAAACATTTCCTATCGGAGCAACAGTTTTTGAGGAAGGTGTAAACTTTTGTCTTTTTTCTAAACACGCCGAAAAAGTCGAATTACTCTTATTTGATGCCCCAAATGACCCTAAACCTGCACGGGTGATTGAATTTGACCCTAAACGCCATAAAATCTTCTATTATTGGCATCTTTTAGTGGAAGGATTAAAAGAAGGTCAAATTTATGCCTATCGAGTCTATGGCCCCAATGAACCCGAAAAAGGTCACCGTTTTGATGGTACCAAGGTTCTTCTAGACCCCTATGCTAAGGCGATCGCGGGGGAAGAGATCTATGACCGCCAAAAAGCCATGCAATTTGGAGTCGATAATTGTGCTTCGGCATTGCGGGGCGTGGTGGTGAGCGCGAAGAATGATAGCTATGACTGGGAAGGAGATGTGCCGTTACGGATTCCCTATGCCTCTAGTGTGATTTACGAAATCCATGTGGGGGGGTTTACCCGCAATTCCAATTCGGGTTTATCTCCCGAAAAACGCGGTACTTTTGCAGGTTTAATCGAAAAAATTCCTTATTTTCAAGAATTAGGAATCACCACCGTTGAACTATTGCCCGTCCATTACTTTGATCCCGAAGATGCCATGCCTGGTTTAACCAATTATTGGGGTTATAGCACCATCGGCTTTTTTGCTCCCTATCACGGCTATAGTTCTCGTAAAGATCCCCTCGGCCCTGTGGATGAATTCCGAGATATGGTCAAAGCCTTACATAAAGCGGGAATTGAAGTGATTCTAGATGTGGTATTTAACCATACTGCCGAGGGGAATGAAAACGGGCCAACCCTATCGTTTCGCGGTATTGATAACGAGACGTACTATATTTTAGAAAAAGAAAAGGAATATTACAGCAATTACAGTGGTTGCGGCAATAGCGTCAAGGCTAATCATCCTGTGGTGGGTGGTTTAATTTTAGATTGTTTGCGTTACTGGGTTTCGGTGATGCACGTAGATGGTTTTCGTTTTGATTTAGCGTCAGTCTTTGCGCGGGATATTGAGGGGAATCCTTTTCAGGGAGAAGCGGGCGGCACAGCAAATATTATCTGGGCGATCGAATCTGATCCCATTTTGGCAGGAACAAAATTAATTGCCGAAGCTTGGGACGCGGCGGGTTTATACAGTGTCGGCAAGTTTGTGGAGTTGGCGGATTGGTTTGCGGAATGGAATGGCCCGTTTCGGGATAATGTGCGGCAGTTTGTGCGGGGCGATGGGGGCATGGTCAAAAAATTAAGCGATCGCCTACTGGGAAGTCCAGATATTTATCACCGCAAGGATACGGATATTAACCGCAGTATTAACTTTGTCACTTGTCATGATGGTTTCACCCTGAATGATCTGGTGTCCTATAACGAAAAACACAACGAAGCCAACGGAGAAGATAGTCGTGACGGTTGTAACGATAACTGGAGTTGGAATTGTGGGGTAGAAGGAGAAACCGATGATGTGATGATCAATACCCTACGCCTACGACAAATCAAAAACTTTTTCACCATTCTCTTTTTCTCCCAGGGAACCCCGATGCTCTTGATGGGAGATCCTGTTCGACGAACCCAAAAGGGCAACAATAACGCCTATTGCCAAAATAATGAATTGAGTTGGTTTGATTGGGAAGGAGAAGACAGTCATACCGAAGAAACCCATTTTGTGAGGGGATTAATTCGCTTGACCCAATCCCTCGCCATTTTCCAAGAAGAAAGCATTTTGGATGTGCTGGAACTAGAAAGTTATGACTGGAGAGAGTTGGAGCGTAGTGAAATTGATGTAATCGCCCTAAAGAAGCAATACCTTCAAATGACCTATAATCATCCCCGTCCCCACATTACTTGGCATGGCATTTACTTTGGTCAACCAGACTGGTCTTACGATTCTCACAGTCTCGCTTTTACCCTCCACCATCCTGACGCAGAAGAACAACTGCACGTTATTTTGAATGCTTATTGGCGGCCCTTGCTTTTTGAATTGCCTCCCTTGGGAAAAGGAAAACACTGGCATCGCATCATAGATACGTCCCTCCATTCTCCCCAGGACTTTTGTGAAATAGACGTTGCGCCCATCGTCAAAACTGACCGCTATCCCTCCCAATGTCGGTCTTCTTTAGTCTTTATCGCAAAATAGAGATGACCATATTTTCTTCTCTCATTGCAGATAGCTTAGGGAAATAAAATAGCAGGATGTTCACACAAGTATTGATGAGATTATTTGCTAAATCTAAGTTGGGAGAATACTAGCCAAGAGCCAGATTGATATGGAAAAGATTTTATTGTTTAACGAGATCGGGACAGAGACTTAGGATAGATTGGCGCATTTGTTTACGAATTTCTCCATAGCTGACGGTTTCTCCCTTATTGACTTTGAGGGATAAATAATCATCGGCAACTTTAGTCGCTTCTTCTTTCGATTGTCCTGATTTTAAAGAATTACAATACATTTTGGCCGCTTGTTGGATGTCATCATTACTAATGGCCGCATAGCTAGGAGCAGTAAACGCGATCGCCATGAGACTTGCTAAGAAAATACGTTTCATAACTTTTCTTCCGTTGTAAGGTTCCTATTTCTTCAACTATAACATTCGCGGTTTTAGCTTGTTCTCATAATCCCTGAATTAAGGACGATTTATGAATTGACCTTTCTCAAAATGCCCCCATAAACCGAGGGATTTGTCTTGCTTAATTAAGGCGATCGCCTTTTTTCAAAATTACGACTTAGGGCATCCATTTGGGTAAAAAACCAGGCGTTAATTCCTTGGGCAGAACGGACTGGGTCTTGGCATCGGGAAGGGGCAACATCCACACACGGGCATCCGCGATCGCTTGATTGGAAGGGGTTAATAAATCCCTAGAACTCATGGGAGCCGTGGTCGCCACCTGATCAAAAAGTAGAGAAGTTCCATCGGGAGACATACTCATCTGCACATCTCGATAATTGGGTAAAGCCAAAAGCGGTTGGTCTTGCCAGGTATCCAGTTGCACGACCGACAGAAAAGGCTCTTCGTGGTAATTTCCATCTTCTCGTTTCACCACATCAGTCCGCAAGCAATATAAAACCTTTTCTTCCCTGGGTTCAAACTGACAGTCCAAAATGGGATACATATTCCGCAGAATTTCCTGGGTTCTACCATCCGATTCCATTAAAATCAGCGATCGCGTGTAATCAGCATTTTCCTGGGTCAAGAGCAACCGCTTTCCATCCTTAGAAAACGCCAAAGCCTTGGTATAACCCGCCAACAAACGAGATGATCCCGCCTCCATATTCAGAGGAATTAGACCCACTCCCCCCTGACTCGCAACTGCCAACTTATTACCATCGGGTGCAATAATAAAATCTTTAGCAGGCACTCCCAAGGGTCTGGGGGAGGCTCCATCGGGAATAATCCATAATCCTGAATCTGCCTTATTTTGCCGATTAACCCGCAAAAGAATGAAAGTTTTTCCATCCCTCGACAAATCAAAGCTCAGATTATCATAGTTGGTATTATCTAAAACCCGTTCCAATTTACCAGGCGTAACTTCGGGTGCGGAAACAGAATATTTGATACCCGTCGTCACCGAAAATAATTGTTTAGAGGGAGTGCCTAACCTGGGATCAAACCCTAAAAAGAAAATTTTATCGCCCGTCGGCGCAATTCTAAACTGACTAACGACCAAATCCTTCGGTGTTAAAATCGTTTTTTTCGGTTGTTTTGGGTTAGTAATATCATAGAGGATTAATCTTCCCCGTTCCTCATTACTCACCCCCACATAGGCCAAGGTGCGATCGCGGGTACTGAATAAATCCACAAAGGGTTCCATTGTTCCCTGCTGGTCGATGCGATTCGCCTTATCTAACTTAACTTGGTAATTTGTTCCATAAATAGGCGTTTCCGACAGAGTATAAACCAAATTATTGCCCTGCCAACTACTTTTGCCTAAAAGAGGAGGATCAATCGTCAAATTGCTTTCCACACTATCAGGATCAACAGGACGATTAAAATTCAAGGTAAAAAATTTATCCTGAACCCCGACCTTTTCCCCGTGCCAACTAAAACGAGTTACTCGTAAACGGGTTTGATCCCCGTGCCAAATAATAATTCCCAAAATCACGCCTAAAATCAGGACAACACTCAAGGCGACTTGATCGAAACGTCGTTGGGGAAATAGGGGGAATCGTATTTTAGGAGGGCGGGCAGTCATGGTGAGATGGGGAGATTACCAATCCATTCTAGGGTTTGGGCTGATAGGTGGACATTACCTGCAACTCTTTTAATTGTTTAGTATCCACCTGAGCAGGAGCATCGGTTAATAAACAACGAGCTTGTTGGGTTTTGGGGAAGGCAATCACATCTCGAATGGAGGCTTCTCCTGCTAGTAGCATCACCAAACGGTCTAAACCGTAGGCAATCCCTCCGTGAGGCGGTGTGCCATATTCAAAAGCTTCTAATAAAAAGCCAAATTTACTCTTGGCTTCATCGAGGGATAAACCGATAGTTTCAAAGACTTTTTCTTGAATATCCCGTTGATAAATCCGTAAACTGCCGCCACCGATTTCGACACCGTTATAAACCAAATCGTAAGCCTGCGCCCTGGCCGTTGTTAGATCCGCTAAATCTTCGGGATTGGGAGCCGTAAAGGGGTGATGGAGGGCTTCAAAGCGTTTTTCGTCAGCATTCCATTCAAACATGGGGAAATCTGTCACCCACACTAAATTGACCTGATTCGCGTCAATTAATCCTAATTCTTCCCCTACCACTAGCCGTAAGCGAGAAAGAGATTTGTGGACTGTATCCGTATCCCCTGCTCCAAAGAGTAATAAATCGCCACTTTTCGCGTTGGTAAGCGTTAATAATGTCTCGACTTGTTCAGGGCTTAAATTATCCTTAATCGCGCCGATGGTATCAATTTCGTTGTTATCTCGCACCCGAATATAGGCGATGCCTTTAGCTCCTGCTTCGGTAGCTTCTTTGAAAATATCTCCCCCTGGTTTAATGCGAACATTAGAAAAGGCTTCATTTCCCCCAGGAATGGGCAGAACTTTCACCGACCCACCGCTTTTAATGGCTCCAGAGAAAACCTTAAAGCCTGAATCTTTAAATAGATCGGAAACATTGACTAATTCCAGCCCAAAACGGGTATCAGGGCGATCGCAACCATAGCGGTTCATGGATTCGGCATAGGTCAAACGGGGAAAGGGACGGGGAAGGTCTATTTGTTTGACGGTTTTAAAAATATGACAAACGAGGGATTCATTGAGATTCAGAATTTCTTCCTGGCTCAAAAAGCTCATTTCCATATCCAATTGGGTAAATTCGGGTTGGCGATCGGCCCGCAAATCCTCATCCCGAAAACAACGAGCAATTTGGTAATAGCGGTCAAATCCCGACACCATTAATAATTGCTTAAACAATTGGGGAGATTGGGGGAGCGCGTACCATTGGCTGGGATTGACCCTGGACGGAACGAGATAATCCCTGGCTCCTTCAGGCGTGGAACGGGTCAGGATGGGGGTTTCGATTTCAATAAAATCTTGCTCGTCTTCGAGAAAACGTCGGATGGCTTTCACAACCTGGTGACGCAGTTGTAAATTCCGACTGAGGCGATCGCGTCTGAGTTCGAGATAACGATATTTGAGGCGTAATTCTTCCTTAACCAGTTCGGTTTCATCCCCAGATACCAAAAAGGGCAGGGGTTTACTGACTTGGTTCAATAATTCAATGCGATCGGCGTAAATTTCAATTTCTCCCGTCCCTAGTTTGGGATTAATCGATTCGCTGGGACGTTGGCTCACCACTCCCGTTACTTTGATCACATACTCGTTATGTAATCCTTCTGCAATGGGATAGGAATCGGGGGTTTGGATCGGGTTACTGGCGATTTGTACCACGCCAGAGCGATCGCGCAGATCAATAAAAATCACCCCACCATGATCGCGGCAACGATCTACCCACCCATATAGGGTCACGTTTTTGTCGATATGGGAGGCCCGTAGTTCGCCACAATAGTGAGTACGCATAGGAAAAAAATAACGATAGAAATTAACTATATTAGGAATCGCAATAGCGGTAGATGGGCCTTGACCCAATTTTAGCGCATTGACCATTATCCTTTATTTGGGTCGCTGTTCACGAGGAAATTTCGAGCAGGTCTATTTTGTCAACATCAATAGAACGACAATTTAGGTTTTAAAGTTGTTTCTGAAAACTATTTTTTCTGTCTTTTTAAACTGTATTCAAAGTCGCGGAAAATTTTGGCCGTGAAGAAGTTTTTATTTTATTATCAGAGTAATCCCCATCGTAGGGGCAAATTGCGATCACTCAATAATAGTGCCTTTATCATGAAAAGAGTTTTTTTGAACGAGGAGCGAAGAAAGTGTCTGATCCGTTATGTGAATGCGGCTGGTGATGCTGTTTTTTAAAGTTAAGCAAACCATAGATTAGGCTACGAAGCTAGAGGTTAAAAGTATGGAAGAGTTGTTGGAATTACGCACATTGCTGATGGGGGGCAATATCTCTGATGCTTTGTTATTGGTGGAGGAGATGACAGAAATGAGCAAGGATGACAAAATCAACAAGATTTCTAGCTACGCGAAGATTGTCATCTTGCACTTAATTAAACGGGCTGCGGAAAAACGCACAACGAGGTCTTGGGATCTGTCAATCAAAAATGCGGTTAACGAAATCCAGAAAACAAATCGGCGGCGTAAGGCTGGTGGTCAATATATTGCTGATTCTGAATTGTTTGAGACATTTAGTGAGATATACGATCTTGCTCTAGATTGGGCGGCTACTGAGGCGTTCGGTGGACATTATGAATCGGCTGAGTTGGGGGCAATGGTTGATCGCGAGGCGATTATCAATCAGGCGATCGCTTTAGTCTCTGGAGGTAATGGGTGAGGGAACAATAGTTTTCAAAAAAATCGTAGGGGCGAATTGCGATCGCCCAAAATGCCTATGTCAGCCTCAGAACTCAAAAATCTCGATAATTAATGTTAAAATAAGGTTTTTTCCTTGGCTATCCTCTATTTTGAACAATAATATAAGATAAAAATGAATAGTCGTAAACAAGATTTTCAGCAAGCCTTTCGCAATTTGGCCCAACAGCCGTTAATTTCTGTCAGCGATCGCCAAAAATTTGGGGTATCCTACGGTGAAGGTTTGTTACCCGAATTGCAACAGCTGATTGAAGACTGCACAGAAAAAAATAATCAAATCATTTTTGCGGGTCATCGGGGTTGTGGAAAATCTACCCTTTTAGCCAAATTTGCTGAACAAATTAGAAAAGATTATTTTACGGTTTTCTTTTCGATTGCAGATTTAATTGAAACCTCTGAAATTAATCATATTAATATTTTATTTACCATTGCGCTTCAGTTAATGGAAGAAGCTAACCAGCAACAATTAAATATTACTGAAGACAAAAAAGAAGCGGTTTTAAAATGGTTTGCCAAACATACCCGAACCGAAACGGAAGGCGTTGCCGCAGAAGTTAGCTTAGGGTTTGATCTGTTTAGTATTTTTAAAGGAAAGCTCAAAACCGATGCCACAGTACGGGAGCAAATTACCCAGGAATTTAAGAAAAATTTCCGAGATTTGATCGACGCAATTAATCTGATTGCCACAGAAATTGAATTGGCTAGTCACAGGTCTATCGTTGTAATTATTGATGATATTGATAAACTCGATTTATCCCGCATTGAAGATATTTTCAAAGGCAATATCAAGGCTTTATTAGAGCCTCAATTTAGAGTAATTTACACGATTCCCATTGCTACCGTTCGGGATGCAGTGTTAAAAAAGCATATTGAAGATGAAACGGGTAATTCCATTTATGTTATGCCCGTCCAAAAATTGTTTAAATATCGAGAAAGAAGCAATTATCCGACTCAACCCTTAGCGTCAACGATGGCGATTTTGAAAGAAATTTTACGGAAACGAGTTAAGGATGATTTATTTGTAACAGGAATTGTTGAGCAAATTGCGCTGCACAGTGGCGGGGTCTTAGCTGAGTTGATTCGTATTGCCCAGGAATGTTGTCGTCTGGTGCGGGTGAAAATGATTCAACAACCAGAGGATCAAATATTTATGGAAAATGCCCAAATTGATGAAAGAATTTTAACGGAAGCTCTGGATAATTTACGCAACGGAATGGCCATTACTCTCAGTCAAAATGATCGGCAAATTTTAGCCAAAGTTTATAGTGATTATTATCCTGAAGATCCCAAACAGCAGGAATTTTTGGATTTATTACATACTATTTATGTGATTGAATATCGTAATAAAGATAGTTGGTATGATGTTAATCCTTTGATTGTGGAGCAATTACGTCGGGAGGGCAAAATTGGATGACATTAACAACGGTTTTAACCCCTCAAAATCAAACGGCTTATGATTCTCTTTATGTCTCTTTATTAGATGGTTTGGGAACGTTACAGTTATTAATTGCGGTTTGTGAAAATGATGCTTTACGCTACGAAATGATTGAGCGTTATGAACAGGCACTTAAACCAGAAGCTCAGGTTTGGCGCGTAACATTAGATCCCATTGAACCCAGTTTACGGCAAGCATTATACGAGTTAACCGAGCAACAAACATTAACGGATTATTCGGCGCAAATTGTCACGGTTTTAGGAGCAGAAAAATTAGATTCGGAGGCGTTGAAAAAGTTTTGGGGCTATTTGCAATGGACAAGGGAAGGATTGCGGGCGTTTCCTTGGCCGATTGTGTTATGGGTTCCCCAACGTTTATTAAAAGAAATGATGAAAAAAGCCCCTGATTTTTGGCGGTGGCGTGGTGGTATTTTTCTGTTTACTCTCCAAATTCCCTCAGAATTATCACCAACCGAGTTAATGTCTTCGGCAGAATTTTCGTCGTCCAGTTCCAGTTTATTTTCGGTCGTCCAGTTGGAGGATTCCTTAGAAAAAGCGATACAACAATGGGGAGAAGATAGCCCTAAATTAGCCTCTCTCTATGGTCAATTGGGTAAGGTTTATAGACAACAAATTGAACAAGGTCACTATACAACCTTCGGGCAGGAGGCAAGTCGAGCAGAACAGCTATTACAAAAAGCGATTAACCAGTCTTCTCAACCATCAGACTTTTTAGCAGAAAATCTCAACAATCTGGCGGGACTTTATCGCTCTCAAGGGAAATACTCAGAAGCGGAACCTCTTATAGCGCGATCGCTGGCAATCAAAGAAAAGCAATTAGGAGAAGATCATCCTTCTGTTGCAACAGGTCTCAACAATCTGGCAGATCTTTATGAGTCTCAAGGAAAATACGAAGAAGCGGAACCTCTTTATCGGCGATCGCTGGCAATAATGGAAAAGCAATTAGGAGAAAATCATCCTGACGTTGCCACTAGTCTCAACAATCTGGCGGGTCTTTATGACTCTCAAGGAAAATACGCAGAAGCGGAACCTCTTTATCTGCGATCGCTGGCAATCAGAGAAAAGCAATTAGGAGAAGATCATCCTTCTGTTGCCATTAGTCTTAACAATCTGGCGGGTCTTTATAAATCTCAAGGGAAATACGAAGAAGCCGAACCTCTTTTTCGGCGAGCGCTGGCAATTTGGGAAAAGCAATTAGGAAAAAATCATCCCTTAGTTGCCTCTAGTCTCAACAATCTGGCATTACTTTATAAAACTCAAGGGAAATATGCAGAAGCCGAACTTCTCTACAGGCGATCGCTTTCTATTTTGGAAAGCCAATTAGGAGAAAATCATCCCGACGTTGCCATTAGTCTCAACAATCTGGCGGGTCTTTATCAGTCTCAAGGGAAATACGCAGAAACGGAACCTCTCTACCTGCGATCGCTTTCTATCAGGGAAAGCCAATTAGGAGAAAATCATCCCGATGTTGCCACTAGTCTCAACAATCTGGCGGCACTTTATGAATCTCAAGGGAAATACGCAGAAGCCGAACATCTCTACCAAAGAGCCATTGCCATTTTGTTAGCCACATTAGGAGAAAATCACCCCAACACTCAAAAAGTAAAGATGAATTATTATCAAATGTTAGCCCAACTTTCCGACGACGAATTAAACCAACACTTCCCTCCCGAAATGGTCGCCATGATTCAATCCCTCCGCTAAACTTAACCCATTCAAAAAGGACTAACCCCAATGTCATCAATCATTACCGAAGAAAAAACCAAAGAAATGTTAACCGAAATCCTGATCGAAATGATGCAAAACAAACGGGAACTATTTTATGAAATTGTTCTCGAAGCCCTAGAAGATATTGGTTTAGCAAATGCCATTACGGAAGGATTAAAAAGTGAATTTGTCCCAGAAGAAGAGATTTTTGCCATTCTCAATGGGGAATCTGAATGAAAATTAAATTTGAATCCAAATTCTCTAAAGACTTAAGAAAAATTAAAGATCAAAAACTACTATCCCAGATCAAAATTGTTATCAATGAATGCAAATTGGCTCACACATTAGATGACATCAAAAACCTGAAAAAACTCAAAGGTTGTCAGACTTTTTATCGTATCAAAATAGGAGATTATCGCATTGGGATTGCAATTATTAACGATGAACTCATCTTTACCCGCTTCTTGCATAGAAAAGAAATCTATAGATTTTTTCCCTAATCAAAAATTCTGTAGAGGATTGGTCTTCAAGTCCAATAATTTAAAGATTTAGAAACCAATGGCAATGGTTCAGCCTGATTAAAGGCAGAAAGGATTACTGGGCAAAGGATTAGAGAAACAAAGAAGCAAATATAAGCTTGGAAGTAATGGTTATAACTTTACAGGGGTGTTAAGGGTAATAATACTATAAATAAATCGGTAAAAAAAGGAGAGAGAGTATGTCAATCCAAAAGATAAAGCCAATCCAAGAGTTTAATGATTCTATATTTTGCAATGGGAAAGAAAAAGAATTATTTAAACGAGACTGTCCTCATTGTCACAGCGAGGAAGTGAAAATTCATTCTCATTACAAAACGAAAAATAATGGAGAGAGAAAAATATTTATCTGTCAAAAATGTGAGTCACTATATTCAGAAACGTATAATAC
>QBMS01000051.1 GCA_003249095.1 Snowella sp. | reverse complement strand
GCCCCATCCCCCTAACTTGCCCCCTCTTTCTTCCTACAATAATCTCAATAATATTCCCATTACTCAGTCTCCTCCTTCTTTATCCCGCTTACCCACCTCTTCAGATATTCCTAGCCGACCTATTTTACCGCCATTACCCAATACCCAGTCCTATTCTGATTCTGTTCGGGGTAATCAAGGAAAGACCCCAACCCGTCCTAAATTTGGAGAGCTTCCTCCTTCGAGGGGGACAGATTTTATCACCGCCGCGCCTCAAAACCCCGCAGGCAACAGCTTACCGAATCTACCTGGTACGGTTCCCCAGCCCCAACTCCAAGCTGATATTCAAGAGACGACTTCCGAACAGGCCATGCGGAACGATCTACAATGGCGTGCAAAACTCCAACAAAATGGAACGGGAAATACTGATATTGGAACCCTGAATTTGCCCGTAGCCTATCCTCCTGCTGCTTGTGCGACTAGAGCCGAAGGAAGAGTGGTTTATAATGTTTTGCCGTCGGGAGAAATGACTCAGATCCAAGCTTCTCGTTATTCTTTATTTAACGAATTAGCTCGACAATCTTTTCAGTCCCAACGTTTTACTCAGCCTACGAGGGTGATCGTTGATTTTAATTATGATCCCAAGGTTTGTGCGGCGACGGTGACGGCCCCCAATTTACCTGGGTTGCCGAGCGGAACCCCTGCTATTCCTCCTGCTGGTAATGGGTCAGACTCGGTTTCTCCCATCAACGGTTCAACTCGCAGTATCCCTCTGTTACCTCCTTTGGTTCCAGGTGCTAATACTCCTAATACTAATTCGGTTCCGCCTAATTCTCAGCGAAATACTCCACAAAATACGAGTCCTCCTTCTCCGACTCGCATTCTTCAACCAATTTCTCCTGTGACTCCCCAAAAGCCCGCGATCGCGCCAACTCCTGACTCTGCTCCTGCTGAAGCACCGACCACAACAACCAATCCTAGTACGCTTAAAACTCCAATCCAGAACAGTCCATCTCCCCAAAATACTCAAAATTCTTCTCCAGAATCATTAAAAGAACCAAAAACTCAAACTCAGCCAGTAGAACCGCCTATAGTTAAACCGACCAGCAGTGTAGATACTCCTAAAGCTCCCTCTGAAGTCAAACCAGCACCGACACCCAACGTTCAGTCTTCGCCAGTGCCTACTAATGAATCTCTTTTAGAGAAGATTCGCAAGAATTTATTTCAACGACAAGGCACTAAAAACCAAGAAGCAACTCCTAGTAAACCGACCCCATCCTCGACGGAAAGCCAAAAGCCTGGGAATGAGTCTTCTGGGACAATGACTAACAATAATACTATTGGGCCATCTGTCGGCAAAAAAGAATAATTAATTAACCTGAATTTGTTGGACAAGAATTTGAGCGGAATTCATGAGAAAACTCTATTTTTTGCTACCTGGAACGACCAAAGAATTTGCCTGTGGTGGTTTATGGGCAGAATTAAAAACCCTAAAACTCGCTCAACAAGTCTGTCATGTCGAGGTAGTGACCTATCGTCAACGGGAGAAAGAGCATCTATGGCTGGAGGATTTATTAAAAGGTCAGAATGCGGTTGATGCGTTGAAGGATGTCATTTTTGTGCTGTGTTGGGGTTTTGATGTAGCGAAATTGGCTCCTCGGCTAAAAGCTTTTAATACGGTTTATCATGCCCATAGTGCGGGCTATGGTTTTGATTTACCGTCCCCTATTCCGATTATTACCGTCAGTCGCAATACCTTGGGCTACTGGGGACAGCGATCGCCCCATTCATTAATTTATTATTTACCTAATGAAATTTCTGACACTTTTTATAATCAAAAAGGCGATCGCGATATTGACGTATTAGTGCAATCTAGAAAATCCTCTCGTTATTTAATGAAACAGTTAATTCCTGCTTTACAAGAACGTTGTCAAGTTGAAGTCATAGATTACTATGTGGAGGATTTAGCAATCTTATTTAATCGTACCAAGGTCTATCTCTATGATTCAGCCGAATATTGGGCCGTGCAGGGAGTCAGTGAAGGTTTTGGACTGCAACCGATGGAAGCTTTAGCCTGTGGTTGTCAAGTTTTTTCTAGTGTTAATCATGGTTTATCGGATTATTTAGATCCTGGCTTTAATTGTTATAAAATTGCAGGTTATTCCACAGGCTTTGATGTAGAAAGGATTCTTAAGGCGATTAAATTAGCGGATTCTAATGCTCAAACATTATGGTTATCTCCCCGCATATTAGCAGAATACCGTTCAGAAAATATTATTCGACGTTGGCAAATTATTCTGGAGGAGTTAAACGAATTTTTTGACTATAAATTCTTGCATTCTAATGATATTCAAGACTTAAATTCCTGGCAAATTACTCAATTGCGAATGCAGAGAGTCCTGACAAAGCTACAAAAATATTGGCCCTTGCGCGATCGTCGAAGGACTTGAAAGTGAGACACGATGGGAAATGTACTTTAATTCCTTACAATGAAGATAGCTAACCCTGCGCCCCTGTCGGTTGAAAGAGGACAAAATCAATGATTGAAATGAGAGTAGCTGGAATTGCCCTGGATGCCGTAACCCGTAGTCCGATTGTCTTGCTTAAGGATGGTTCGGAAAGGCGCGCATTGCCTATTTATATCGGGCAAGATCAGGCCAGAGCGATTATTGCGGCCCTAGAAGAAAAAAAACCGCCCCGTCCTCTGACCCATGATTTGATGATCAATTTCTTCACGGCTTTGGGTGTGGATTTAGAGCGCATTATTATCCATTCTTTGCAGGATAATACCTTTTACGCGGTTCTCTGTATTGTTCAGGGAGAAGTCAAAAAAGAAATTGATTGTCGTCCGAGTGATGCGATCGCGATCGCCATTAGATTGGGGACTCCTATTTGGGTAATGGAAGAAGTGATTGTAGAAGCTTCTATTCCTGTTGATCGGGATGCCGATGAAGAAGAACGCCAAGCTTTTCGAGATTTTGTCGCGAATCTGCGGCCTGGGGATCTCATTCAACAGGCAGGTTTAACAACAGAAGAAAGTCAGGAAGAAAATTAATTTATTCATTGATGGCTTCATGTTTTATCGCCGTTTTGGGAAAACCAATCTTCTTCTGTCTGCTTTTTCCTTGGGAACCATGCGTTGTTTGGCCTCAGAAGCGGTGATGGAAGAAACCGTTAATCAGGCGATCGCTTTGGGAATTAATCATATTGAAACGGCGCGGGGCTATGGTAAAAGTGAGCTTTATTTAGGGAATATTTTACAAAAATTAGACCGAAAAAATTTTTATATCACCAGTAAAATTTGTCCAACGGAAAATGCAGAACAAATGCGATCGCAAATTGAGGAATCCTTAACGCGGTTGCAGATTGATTATTTAGATTGTTTGGCGATTCATGGCATTAATACAGACGAACATCTGAAGTTAATTAGCAATCCTAACGGTTGTCTCCAGGCAATTAAAGAAGCTTTAAATGAGGGAAAAATTCGTCATTTAGGATTTTCGACTCACGGTTCCCTAGAACTGATTATTAAAACGATTCAAACCGATTTATTTGAATTTGTTAATCTTCATTATTACTATTTTTTTCAACGTCACGAAGCCGCGATCGCCTTAGCCCAGGAAAAAGATCTGGGAGTTTTTATTATTTCTCCTATGGATAAGGGGGGAATGCTCCATACACCGCCCGAAACCCTTACCCAACTGTGTCAACCCTTTACACCTATGGAGCTAAATTATCGATTTCTCCTCAGCGATCGCCGTATTACAACGTTAAGTATTGGCCCTGCCAATGCCGAGCAATTAATTAATCCCCTACAAATTGCGAATCAAGATTTTCCCCTGACCCCAGACGAAAAATTGATTTTTGAGCGTCTAGAAAAGCAGGAAACGGAAACATTAGGAAGCGATCGCTGTCGTCAGTGTTATCAATGTTTACCCTGTCCTGAAGCGATTAATATTCCCGAAGTTCTCCGCTTGCGAAATCTGGCGATCGCCTATAATATGACGGAGTTTGGACAATATCGCTATCAAATGTTTGAAAATGCGGGTCATTGGTTCCCTGGAAAAAAAGGTAATCGCTGTACCGAATGCGGTGATTGTTTGCCCCGTTGTCCCGAACAATTGGAGATTCCGAAACTTCTCAAAGATAGTCATCAACGTCTCAATGGTTCCCCCCGTCGTCGGTTATGGGAAGCGTAATATGAAAACTCATTTATTTAATTATTTTAAAATTGGTATGAGTCTAGGACTGATTGTTTGCCCTTCACCCTTAGTTTTAGCCCAATTACCTGTTGAAAATTTAATCTGTGCCTCTTCTCCCGAAGTACAGTCTATTTCCGAAAATGCTATTAATCATCAATCTAAAATTATTTCCAAAGAAGTTATCAAAAATAAAGATTCGATTCCGCCTAGTCTCTGGTGGGCAAAAGAACAATTTGATTTATTTGATGGCCGTTTAGTCACTAATTGGATTGCGGATACGGAGCAGAAAGAAATTGATATTATTGTTAACCGTCAACTCTGGTCATTGTTAAATTATTTGGAACGCTACCGTTTTGTGAATAAATTTGGGACAGTCGCGAGGGAAAATCAGTATAATTTAAGGATTTTTAATCAACAAAAAAAATGTTTAGTGACCTATTTATGTGATTTTCAGATTACGCCTTCTCAATGTAAGATGACTTTTGAATCGACTGAAGTAACGGGTTTTCAGATTTATCAACCCAAACCAGGGGAGTTTGATTTTGGTCAATAATTTTAGGAAATAGCGATCGCGGGATTATTGTCGTAGATTATTTAATAACAAAATAAGGATTGAAACGCTTTTAAATCTTTACAAAAATCTCGTAGGAACATAACACTGTTATGTCCTTTTAATTTGTCTTGAACAAGATTCATTTAAGGATTTAATCTGTTAAAGTTCGGGCAAATTCGTAAAAATATTATATCTTGTTTAATATGTTTTCAATAAAATTTGTTTAAGGATTTAGCATTTAAAGGCATAACGGCTTGAGGACATAACGGTTTAAGGATTTAGCATTTGAGGACATAATGGCTTGAGGACATAACAGTGTTATGTCCCTACGGAGGAAAAATCGATCCAACCTATGGCGGCGTTGGGTTTGCAATAGGCAAGAGGACAAAAGAGCAAAGGGCTAGGAATCCTGGAGAGAAACAACCCGAAAACCGTATTCATAGCTGTGGTAAGCGTGCAGTCCACGAGACGCAGAACGACAATTCGTTGGAGAATTGACCCAAGAGCCACCGCGTAATACCCTATAGTCAGTTTGAGCATAATTATCATTCCATGCAGTTCCGTCTGTTGGGGCGTTTTTATAGTTGTTATGCCAAACGTCTTCACACCATTCCCACACGTTGCCATACATATCATACAATCCCCAATTATTAAGCTTTTTTTGTCCGACTAGATGGGTTGAATTATCTCTATACCAGGCATATTCCCCTAAAAGATCTGCATTATCACCAAAATAATAACGGGTTCGAGTTCCTGCTCTACAGGCATATTCCCATTCCGCTTCACTCAGTAATCTATATTTTTTACCTGTTTTTTCGCTTAATTTTTGACAAAACTCTTGAGCATTATCCCAAGTGACCATTTCAACAGGATTTTTAGGATTATCTTTAAAATCTGATGGATTATTTCCCATGATGGCTTGATATTGTTCCTGAGTTACAGGATATTTCCCTAAATAAAATTCCTGTAAATTAACTTGATGTTGCGGCATTTCATTCTTAAAGCAATTTATTTCATATTCTTGACACAAACGAATGACTTCTATTTCTTCTGTTCCCATTAAAAAACTTCCTGCGGGAATTTTTATCATTTCTAAAAGAATACCCTTGGGAAGAATTTCAGTAATAACTGTAGGGGCGACAGGATTAGTTTGAGCTTTAAAATTAATTTGTTGATCTGGTTTTTTACCCGTAATTCCCAGCAATTCTCAGTATGGCAAAAGCCTTATGCAGAGAGCAAAACAGGCTTTCATCCTACAGAAATGAGACACCGTAAGGCGGTCATTAAGTCGAAATTCGTCAGATGACACACAAAGAGAGACAAAAATCGCATTCCAGTTGTAATTATAAACAGAATCTTAAATTTTGAAATCCTTTAACAGCAAGGGTTTGAGGCGAGAATTTTCATAATGAGAATTGCTGCGTAATTCCCCATCTCAATTGATACATTGGGTCGGGATCAGATACACGAAAATCAACCCAGGTAAATTGTCTTAAAAATACGGGCAATTCAGGTTTGGTGGGAGCATTCGGCAAAAGAACGGGAATTACAGGACAATCTCGGCTCACAAATTCAGACAAAAAAGCGTAGAGTTCTTGTTGTTGCCAAGGGCCAAAACCGTCTTCTCCAACAAACACAGCCGCAGAACTAATCTGTTCTATTTGTTTCTCTAAAAGTCTTTGCGAGGAGCGACCAGGAGGCAATTCCCAAATATCTAACCAGGGTTTTAGGTCATATTGTTGCAATTGTTCAGCAATCTTTCTAACCTGGGGTTTATCTTCACTGTTATGGCAAAGAAAAACATCAAACTGTTCCGTCATAAAATTAAGTTCCTATTCTTCCACACCAGCGATCGCGACTAAATCCTGTGCATATATTACCAAATTTTCCCTTAATTTTGCTAACTCTGCTTGAAAAATAGCCACTTCCGACCAATTGAGTTCTATAAACCCTCATCTTAAGTCAAGAGTTCCACCGCGATCCGAGTGATTAATTACCCATAGAAAGAGCAAGCCGTCCATATTTGTAATAGGCCGCACAAGCTCCTTCAGACGAAACCATGCAGGCTCCCAGAGGATTTTCAGGGGTACAAGCAGTCCCAAAAACCTTACATTGCCAAGGTTTCAAAACTCCCTTGAGAATTTCGCCACATTGACAGGCTTTATGATCCGCAATGGGTTGATAAGGAACAGAAAATTGGACTTCTGCATCAAAATCTGCGTATTCAGGACGCATTTTAAAACCTGATTGGGGAATATCGCCCAAACCCCGCCATTCAAATTGATCTCGAACCTCAAAGACTTGATTCATCGCCTGTAACGCGATCGCATTTCCTGAACGTTGCACTAGCCGAGTATATTGATTTTCGATTTCACAGCGTCCTTCTGCTAATTGTTGTAACACCATCCAGAGAGCTTGCAAAATATCCAACGGCTCAAAACCAGCAACAACTAGCGGTTTATGGTACTTTTTCGCGATAATTTCGTAGGGTTCCGTGCCGATGACCATGCTCACATGACCAGGCCCGATAAAGCCATCTAATCGTAAATCGGGATTATCCAAAAGAGCTTCCATTGCGGGAACGACTCGCACATGATTGCAAAATAAACTAAAATTTTTGATCCCTTCTTTTTCCGCCTGTAAAACCGTCAGAGCCGTACTGGGAGCCGTTGTTTCAAAACCAATTCCGAAGAAAACAATCGCTTTATCAGGATTTGCTTTAGCAATTTTTAAGGAATCCAAAGGAGAATAGACCAAACGAATATCTGATCCCAATGCTTTTGCCTGTAAAAGATTCTGTTTTGAGCCTGGAACCCGCATGGCATCGCCAAAAGTCGTCAAAATAACGTTAGGATTCTGGGCGATCGCGATCGCTTCGTCTAATTTTCCCCTGGGCATGATGCAAACAGGACAACCTGGCCCATGCACTAATTCAATCTCTTCTGGCAAAAGGGATTCCAAACCCGATTTAAAAATCGCATGGGTATGGCCGCCACAAATTTCCATAATTTTGATCGGACGATGGGGAGCGAGTTGACGGGTTACTTTTTGAATTTGTTTTAATAAAGCCTGAGCTTTGGCGGGATCACGAAATTCATGCAGGTATTTCATGGAATTTTAAGGCTTCTAATTCGTCTAATTCAGTTAATTGGTGTAATAATTCTAAGGTTTCTGCAGCTTCTATGGGATCAAGGCGATTCATGGCAAAGCCCACATGAACCAAAACCCAATCTCCGACACAAGATTCAATGGAGTGTTCTTCATCTACGATACAGGCAATATTAACGGGGCGTTTTACCCCACCAATATCGGCGATCGCAAGTTGTAAAGATTTATCAAGGACTTCAGTAATTTGGCCTGGAATTCCTAAACACATAAGCTTAATTAATGCTGATTTTCTTCAATCTTAGCTGACTTGATTCAAACTTAACCAAAGAAAGCCACGACCTCATTTTGTTATCTGCTAAAATAATAGCTTTAAATCAGGATAAAAGCGATGACTCAAACCCCTACTGCCCTAACGTTATATGATCAAGATTACTTACTTTGGACAGAAGATACGGTCAATCAGTTACGAAATAAAAATTTTCATCGTTTGGATTTAGTGAATTTGATTGAGGAGATCAAAGATTTGGGGAAATCGCAAAAACGAGAGTTAAAAAGTCGTTTAGGAGAGTTGCTGGAACATATCCTGAAGCGTACCTATATCGATATGCCAGATTGTTATCGTAGTTGGGTCGAATCAGTGGATAAACAACGCATTGGACTGAGACGCTTATTAAAAGATTCACCGAGTCTTAAGCCTTATTTACTTGAGGTATTTGATGAAGTTTATGCTGATACTTTAATCGTTGTTTGTAGGAGTTATCCTCAATGTAAGTTTCCCAAAAAATGGCCTGTTGAACGAAATCTTGAAGCTTTATTAACTATCGATTTCTGGTTGAATTAGGCTACTAATATTTAGATTCTTTTTATTCATTCCATGATTTTGCCAGATAAAAAATGATCATGGTATAATTGTTTTCATTAGTCCCATATTTAAAATGCCATGAAAGGAATTAATTTTGTTATTAACGAACAGGGTGAAAAAAAGGCTGTTTTAATTGATTTAGATGAATGGGGAGAGCTTTGGGAAGATTTTTCTGATATTTTAGTCTCTCGTAATCGAGAAGATGAGGCAGAGGTTTCCTGGGATGAATTAAAGGCAGAATTAGAAATAGAAAATAAAGTTAATGTTTAATTATCAACTTAACGTTAAAAGCTCTGCCGCTAAAGAGTTTAAAAAATTACCGCTTCCAATACGAGAACGAATTAGTGAGACTATTGATAAGTTACGGGAAGAGCCTCGTTTTCCTGGCGTAATAAAATTACAGGGTGATGCTCAATTATATCGAGTTCGTGTTGGTGATTATCGGGTTGTTTTTTCGATAAATGATCGAGAGAAAATACTAACAATTACTAGAATTAGGCATCGTCAAGATGTGTATGAAAAGTAAGCGTGATCGCGAAAAGACTGCTGATAGGCGATCAAATCTATTATTATTTCTCTTTCAACTTTTATCTTAAGCCCTATAAAAAATTCTCTTATCTCGTAGCAGATGTTATTAAAGTTAATCTTCTTCCCAAAAATTGCGATTTAGGATAGCGTTAATATCATACTCTTCAAGCCAGTGATCGGGAAAATTGATTTGGGGATATTCTTCCCTGACAGAGGCGATCGCACTGGCATAGATTTTAGGAAAAATCTCTAAGAGAAAGTTTTTGAGACTCGGTGAATCTTCTAAAATATCCTTGATTTCATTACGAAAAGCTCTGATTTCTCTTTGCCAACCGATATAACATTCGGGTAAAGGAACATAACAGCGTTTCAGTAAATGCTCGATCAGTCTTCTTAAAAAACTTTTGGTAGCATTACGCTGACTCTTGCCCAAAGCTTCTACCTCCTCAATTAAATTTTCGAGATCTAAGTTTTCAAAATCTTTGGCTTTAAGTTTATTAACAGTTTCTATCACCCAAAGTGAAGTATCTTGTTCATAAAGCGATCGCATCATGGTTAATTTTCCTCCCAAAATCTATCATTGAGCATTGCTTCTAACTCCTGGGAAAAGGGCCAGCGATCGGGAAAATTTATCTGAGAATATTCATCTCTTACGTCTTGTAAAGAAACTTGCCAGGCTCGATCAAAACTGGTTAACCAAATAGATTTAAGACTAGGGGCATCACCCAGGATAAAGCGTAATTGTCGTCGCTGTTCCCGAATGGTATTTTCCCAAGCGCGATAATTATCAGGCATAGGGATATAAATTCTTTTTAACAAATGCTCAATTAAGGTTGTTAAACGACTCAGTAATTCTTTCCTTTGTGAGATACCCAAGGATTCTACCTCTTCAATTAAATTCTCCAAATCTAGATTTTCAAAATCTTTGGCTTTAAGTTTGCTAACGGTTTCTTCAACCCAAAGTAAAATATCTTGTTCATAAAGCGATCGCGTCATTATTAATTTTCCTCCCAAAATCTATTATTAAGCATTGCTTCTAACTCCTGGGAAAAGGGCCAATGATCGGGAAAACTTATCTGGGAATATTCTTCACGCACGGTCTTTAGGGCAATTTCCCAGGCATCAATAAAACTACTTTCCCATCTGCTTTTAAGACTTGGTACTTGTTTAATTAAAACCTGAAGATTATTACGTTGAGTACGAATAGTTCTTTCCCAACCGTTATAGTCATAGGGTAGATCAACATATAAACGCTTCAATAAATGCTCCAGTAATACAATTAATCGATTGATTAATTCTTTCTTTTGCGAAATACCCAAGGATTCTACCTCTTCGATCAAATTGTCTAAATCTAGGCTTTCAAAATCCTTTGCTTTAAGTTTGCTAACGGTTTCTTCAACCCACAGTAAAATATCCTGTTCATAAAGTGATCGCATCATTACTTTTCCTCCCAAAAATCCCGTTCCAGTATGGATTCTAGATCCTGTAAAAATGGCCAGCAATCAGGAAAATAAGTGCGTGAATAATCTTTTCTGACTCCTTTTAGAGCCATCGGCCAAACTTTATCAAAAACTTCTTGCCAAAGGATTTTGAGACTAGGAGAATCATCCAGTCCAAGTTCAATTTGTTGACGTTGTTCACGAATGGTAATTTCCCATCCTCGAAAATCATTAGGAGAATCCACATATAAACGTTTTAGCAAGTGTTCAAGTAAAACTAAAAGACGGCTTTTGAGTTCTTTTTTTTGCGATTTTCCCAATTCATCAATCTCCTCAATCAAATTCTCTAGATCGATATTTTCAAAATCCTTTACTTTGAGTTTGGCAACCGTGTCTTCTATCCACAGCAAAGTATCTCGTTCATAGAGCGATCGCTTATCGAGTGCTTGTGTCATATCTTCCTCCAATATTTCCAAAAATTAATTGGTTAGACCATGTTTTAGGGCAAATCTGACTAATTCGGTGCGGCTATTGGTTCCTGTTTTGCTAAACAAACGACTGACATATTTTTCGACATTTCTCACACTGGTTTCTAAACGACTGGCGATTTCTTTGTTCATCAAACCCTGGGCAACTAAATCCAAAACGCTTTGTTCCCTGGGAGTTAATTCAATTTTTAGAGGGGATGGAGTGGTGATCAAATGGGGAGATTGGCCAATTTGTTCCTTGAGTTCTTTGATTTCTTGGACAATTTCCTGCAATTTAGCTGATTCACTGCCCGAATCTAGGGTATTTTGGCGACGTTCTAAGAGATTTTTAATAATGGCTTCCAATTCTTCGGGATCAAAGGGTTTGGATAAATAGGCATCGCACCCCGATTGATAGCCCGTAATGCGATCGCTGGTCATGCCTCTTGCAGTTAGGAAAATAACGGGTAGGGATTTACAACGAGGATCTTGCCGTAATTTCTCTAAAAACTGGTAGCCATCTACCTGGGGCATCATAATATCGGAAATAATCAGATCGGGCAGATTTTTTTGCAAATATTCTAATCCCGCGATCGCGTTACTGGCCACTGTAACTTGAAATTCTCCACTATCTTCTAGATAGGCTTGCACCGATTCCCGAATGCCTGGTTCATCATCGACGAGGAGTAATTTAGCTGGCTCAGTCATGGGGTTTTCCTCAGTTGCAAGGTTAATCATTCATAAATCTATCATGGCATTCTTTCGGCAATCTCATTCCTGATAGATAAAGAATAGATAAGGAGTTGAAATCTCTTGTATGCAACTCATTCAATGGGATAACGCAATTCGAGCAATAGTTCTTCGTCTATGTCCAGGAACCCTGTCTAATGTGATTAAAGTTGGCAGTTTCTAAGCCAGAACGGGAAACGTGGACATAAAGGGGAGCATCGGCCGTCAGAACAAAGGCAGGGAGTTCGGCCGCGACGGCGATCGCCACATCGGTTAGACCCAATCGCGTAAATTCTGGGCGATCGACTAAGATAATGGATTTTTCAGTAATTTCATCACATTTTTGAAGAAACTCTGCCATTGCCCTTCTTCCTGCGGATTTGATGTCATCACGCTCTTTTCCTAATAGATTAGATACCTCGGTCATAATATGGGGAGTGGTCACTAGGGAAGTAAAATTGAGACGAATGATTGCTTCAAGTAAATCGTAATCAGACTCTTCAAAGGCTTTCAATGTCCTTGCTTTTGCAATTAATTTAGGGTCTTTTGCTCCAATAAATAACAACAAAAGTAGATTAGTATCAAGTAAAAGAATTCTTGATTTACTGGTAACTTTCATTGTTTTATATTTCTCTTATTTTCATAGAAATAGGTTCTCCCGATTGGGCATCTATATGAACGATTTTGTATTTACGATCAGCCTCCCTTTCGGGCAGAATCACGCTGTCTTTAACCCTGTTTTGAGTGAAGCCAATGGTAATTAACCACTGATTAGTTTGCTCTGAAAACTCGACCTCTTCTACTAAAAGTTCTCTGATTTGTCCGATTTCATAAAGCCCCGATATAAAGTGCATCGCATTAGAAACCGCAGTCTTAAGGGGAATAGAATTAGTTTGGGTATCTGGCATACAAATTTGAGTGTCCTAAAGTTGTTGTAGGGGCGTAACGCTTACGCCCAAGTATTCAAGATCTATCAGTGATGTTTAACCTGCTCGTTTATAGGCTTCATCCAATACTTCCGAAAGGGTCGGGTGAGCATGGACATTAAAGGCCAATTCTCGGACGGATTTACGTTCGGCGATCGCGTTGGCAGCTTCTTGGATCAAGTCCGAAGCATGAATCCCAATAATATGCACTCCTAATAATTCGCCCGTATCCTGACGATAGATGACCTTAGCCATGCCTTCTGTTTCTTTTTCAGCAAGAGCTTTGGAATTTCCCTTATAATAGGATTTAACCGTCGAAACTGTGAAATTCTCGGTGGTTCCTAACTCTTTCGCCTGGGCTTCCGTTAATCCCACATAGCTAATTTCAGGATGGGTAAAAGCGGCGGCAGGAATACAACGATAATCAATGGATTTAGTACGACCGCAGATATTTTCCACCGCAATCACTCCCTGACCTGAAGCGGCATGGGCTAACATCATTTTTCCTGTGGCATCGCCTACTGCCCAGAGATGGGGAACCACTTCACCGTCTTTGATCACGGCCATTTGGTCATTTACTTCAATAAAACCCCGTCGATCTAGTTCTATACCAACGTTTTCAAGTCCTAAATTCTTCGTCGCAGGAATCCGTCCCGTTGCCACTAAACAGGCATCCACTTCTAAGGTTTCTACAATTTCCTTGGTTTTGGCATCGGCTAATTCAATCACCACAGGATTGCCTGGCTTAACGGTTTTCGCTAAGGTACTGACATAGGTTTCGATCGCGCGGGGTTTAATTAAGACTCGTTCGGCAATTTTGGCAATTTCAGGATCAAAACCTGGCATCAACACATCTAAGGCTTCGATCATGGTCACTTCGGAACCTAACGCGGTATAGACATCAGAAAATTCTAGCCCAATGTAGCCACTGCCAATAATCGCGATCCACTTGGGTAGAGTTTCCAATCTGACGGCTTCATCGCTGGTAAAAACCGTTTTATGGTCAATTTCAATCCCTGGGGGAACAAAGGGAACGGAACCAGGACAGAGCATAATTTCCTGGGCAGTAATAATTTTTTCCCCTGCATCGGTCGTAACACTGACTTTTTGCGGCCCAGCAACTTTGCCCCAACCCCGAATGGTTTCCACTTTCAAACGGGTCAAACTATTGGTCAAATCCGCCCGAATTTTATTGACTAAATCCGTTGCATGATCGGCGATCGCGCTTCGTTCAAAGGAAACACCACCGAGTTGAATTCCCAACTCTTTTAAATGATCCGCGTCCTGAAACTCCCTGACCCTGCCCGATGCGGCCAATAAAGCCTTAGACGGAATACAGCCCCGATTGACACAGGTTCCTCCCATGTCTTTTGCTTCAATAATGGCGGTTTTGAGACCACATTTAACCGCGTGCAAGGCCGCTCCATGACCACCAACCCCTGCACCAATAATCACTAAATCATAATCAAATGCTTGACTCATAAAGACTTTAACCTATTTAACCTAATTGTTTTAACGGTATTGCTTTAATCTCTTAGTTTAGGAGAAAAGGGGAAAGCGTGGGAAGACAAAAAAGAAATGAATCCATTTTAAAATCTAGGATTTAGACAGTTTCTCTCGTTAAAATTAATCCAGTGATAAAACCGATTATTAATCCAAAGATATGACTCATTAGACTAACATGGGGAGTATGATAATCAATCAAAAATTGTATGCCGACGACGATCAGGAGTAACATCAATCGCTGACGGGCTAAAAAACTTTTTTCTTGCCACCAATCCTGTAAAAAAATTGCTCCCATCGCACCAATTAATCCCATAATCGCCGCAGATGCTCCGACTAAAAGGGTTTGAGGGTCACCTATTTTTAGGAAATAGAAAAAAATCAATAACATTGATAAACAACCACTGGAGAAATAGATAATAAGATAGCGAATTTTGCCTAAATAGGACTCAATAATTGATCCCATATAGTATAAACCCAACATATTGGCTCCCAAATGCAACCAGCCGTAGTGTAAAAAGTTAGCTGTAATCAGCCGCCACCATTCTCCTTTTAAAATATCTTCGGTCGTGAGTGCGCCTAATCTATGGAGGGTTTCTAAATTTTCCGTTCCTCCCCATTGATTTTCTTGCTGAAAAACAATGATATTAACAAGGATGATTAAGTAGGTAAAATAGGGCTTAGGCACAATATTTCATGGGAAAACGCAATGTTTAGGTAAAACGCTAGACTTCACTCCAGGGATTTAAGACGGTTTTTTATAACCCATTAACTAATTCTTTTCCGTTGTGGGACGGAACCATTGGGATAATTTATTAATCAACCAACTGAGTAAGGCCCCTAACATGAGAATGCCGATCGCAGGATTAAAAAGGGGAATCCAGAGTTTTTGCCAGACCGCCAGCCCCAAATTTACCCCCATTGAATCCCCAACAACGGCGATCGCAAACCAAAAAAATCCCAGCAACACCAGAAAAACATCGGCGACGAGAAGACGATTGAGCCAAGTTAAGGCAGTTTCTTTCATGGCACTCCTGTTAAAATCAAAATAATTATTCTATTTTACCGAAAAGTTGCTATTCTATTTTAAGAATCTTTTTGAGAATTTTTTAATAACAAAAAATATCGTTTAACGTCCTGTTCCAATCATCAATTTTATTCAAAAATATGTTAAAAACTTGGTGGCAATCCTTTGATAAAAACCCCCGACAATGTTGGTTGATTTCTATTCTTTGGTTAGTTTTAATTAGCTGGATCGCTTTTTTCTGGAATCTGGGTGTTCTGGGGGTGATGGATAAAACCGAAGCCCTATTTGTCGAAGTTGCCCATCAGGTTTATCTCACCGATGACTGGATTACGCCCCGTTGGAATTGGCAGACATTTTTTGATTACCCGATCTGGGGTTATTGGATGGTTGCCCTCAGTTTTAAGCTCTTTGGGGTGAGTGAATGGGCGGCGAGATTGCCTGTTGCGTTGGCCGCGATCGCCTTAGTTGTTCTGAGTTTTTATACACTCCGTTATTTTGGGCTAAACGGGCAAGATGAGCAATTAGAAACCAGACAAAAGTGGATTCGGGCTTGGATCGGGACGGGAATTGTCGCTCTCAATCCTGGTTGGGTCGGTTGGGGCAGAACCTCTGTGACCGATATGTTCCTTTCTAGCGCGATCGCGATGGCAATGTTGAGCTTCTTTTTGGGATATGCTCAGCCGGATAATCCGAAGGTACAGCAACGGTGGTATTTAGCGGCTCCCGTTTTTGCGGCGATCGCAGTTTTAGCGAAAGGCCCAGTGGGTTTACTTTTGCCTGCCTTAGCAATTAGTATTTTTTTAATCTATGTCGGGCAATTTTGGCAGGTTTTACGAGAAATAAAACTGATTGCCATGATTGGTATTTTTTTAGTGATCACAGTTCCCTGGTATGCGGCTGCGACCCAGGTTAATGGCGCGGAATTTATCGGTACTTTCTTTGGTTTTAGTAATTTTCAACGATTTACCAGCGTCCTCTACCGTCATGCAGGGCCCTGGTATTTTTATTTACCCTATTGTTTCATTTTGCTCTTTCCCTGGTCACTGTTTTTACCCTTGGCGATCGCCCGTTTACAGTTTTGGCGAAAAAAAGTTTGGGTCTCAACGCCCCGCAACCGTCAATTAGGTTTATTTTGTTTGGTCTGGTTTATGGTCATTTTAGTCTTTTTCTCGGCGGCGGCAACCAAATTACCAGGTTATATTCTGCCCATAGTGCCAGCAGGAGCGATCATGATTACGCTCTTTTGGGGAGAAGAAATGTTAATTGATCGAGAAAAAGTTTATCAACAATGGCCGTTTTTAACCAGTGGTATTATCACAACTATTCTCTTTTTTGGATTAGCGATCGCGGCTTTTATCAGTCCCCAATTAGCTGGTAGTGATCCCGCTTTTCCCACTTTTGGCGCAACCTTAGAAGCGTCAGGCATCCCCGTTATTTTTGGAGTAATATTAACCGCTTTAGGGATTTTTTCGGCAATTTTATTAATCAAGAAAAACTATCGCCCTTGGTTTTGGACTTCTAATATTTTATTTTTTGTGAGCTTATTAACCGTTGTGGTTCCGCCCCTCGCGCCCATTATGGATAGTCAGCGTCAGTTACCCTTTCGGGAATTAGCAAAGGTTGTCGGACAGGTGGCTAAACCCCAGGAATTAGTTTTTTTAATGGGTTATCCCCGTTATAGTTTAGTTCATTATAGTCAGCATCGCGTCGAGTTTTTAGATGATGTGAATTTTGCGATCGACTACCTCAAAGATCCGACTAAAATTAATTCACTACCAACGGTTTTAATCGTCACCGAACCTAAATTTATGGATCGTTTTGGGTTAAAGTCAGGGGATTATCAGTTAATTGATGAAAAAGGCGTTTATAAATTGATTCGGGTTTCTAAAGCTCTTTTATTAGAAAAACAACCTTAAAAAAATGGCAGTTATTAACTACCCTTGAAATGGAACTCAACTTATTGACAAATTTAGAAGTGAATGGTGGACACTCAAACAAGTTTATGCAGTGGCTTGCGATCGAGGAGAAACTACTTTGAATTCAGAGAGTGAAAATCTGATTTATGAAACGCTTGAAAATATGAAAAACCTTTTAAAAGAAGTTACACAAGGCCCGATTGACGAGGCTATAGCAATAACTCTTGATCACCATTTATCCAAGACTGCCATAAAGTAGATCGTTAACAAACTGAAATAAAAGAGAAATCCTTAATCAGGTAATTTAGTTATACTTGGAACAAAAACAGTAAATCGAAATAAAAACTTATGGTTAATAAACTCGATATCTCAACGGATCATTGCATGATTCCTGTCCGAAAATCCCCTAAAGATTATGCCGTTTATCGGATTAGTCCAGGAGATAGCAATCGTTTGGCCATTATCTTTGATACCGCCACTGCCGATGAATCCTTGACTGTCTGTGTCGAAATTTTTGACCCCTACGGCAAAACCCCTCCGAATCGCCATAACTTTGCTGTGGAAATGTTTTTTATTCTCAAAGGTGAGGGATTAGGGATTTGTGATGGTAAAACAATTCCCCTCAAAGCGGGTGATAGTTTGCTTGTCAGACCAACAGGAATTCATGAAATTAGAAACCTTGGAAGCAATCGTTTGTACGCGCTCTGTTTTATGGTTCCCAATGAAAATTTTTCTGAGTTAATTCGCAGTGGGATTCCTGAAGAATTGGATGAGGAAGATCTCCAGGTTTTATCTCATTTTTCTTAATCCAGAATATTGTTAATAGTTTAAAAAAATAAATCGATTGAATCTTAACTTGATTGTTAAGCTCGATGAGCCTACCAGACCGATGAGATAAAACAATAGGTAGTATCACTAAAAAAAGGGCAGTTATTAACTACCATTCAAATCGAAAATCAACTTATTGACTTAGAGAGCATTACCTTCCTTCATTTAACAAAATATTTGTGGTATAGAAGGTTTCAAATTCGGGATCTTCAGCAGCCCGTAATTCTTGGGATACAAAGTCATAGGCACGCAAGTTTAAAGCTACCGACGATCTCAATGGAACTCATCCATAGGCCCGTGAGTGCAATTTGTTTTTCAAGTTAGATTGATCCATCAAAAAGCGATCGCGTTTCAAAATTTAGTGATTATACACGATCAATTTTTATTAATTATTCGATTGGAAAGTATTCCTTGAAAATTGATACCGCTTTTTTTCCAAATCCACATCTTTCTTTAGTAAGAAAATCTAAATTATGAAGTTTATTTTCTTCACGTTTTTTGATAATAGCCTTTGCTATTTTTTGTGAATCCAATTTACTCAACCTACTATATCTTTCATCTTTTTTGACATATTCTAGTACATCAATAATATCATTTTCACTTGCTGCTAGTAATGGAATTCTGATGACTTTTCCTGATTCAATTTCGATTTGTTGAAGCATATCGTTATCTACAATAATGCACCAGATAAAATCAAGATTTGCAAGACGAGCCGCTTCTAGGACTGGAGTGTTAAGACATGATTCATAGTAGTTCTGTCGAATTTCTTTGACAATAACGGGTAAGAAATTCTTATTGGTTTTTTTTATATGTAAGGCTAAGTTCTTAATCAGAACATCATTACCTACAGATGTACCTTCAACTTCGCTAATTGGAAGATGAACAATTTTACCATATTCAATCTGAAAAAATTCTTCGGACTCATCAAATAAAGCCATTTTTTGCTCCTTAGTGATTAATGAAATTGTGATTTAAGAAAACTTCATGAACTAAATCTTCATAAAGTTTAGTAATTTGAGAATTTGACCAACAAACAACAGGCAGATGTTGAAATTCAGAAATTTTAGTTTGAGCATAGATTTTTAAACGAGTTTTTCTCTGAATACCCTTAAAATTATGGCTAGATAATTCTTTTTGAATACAAGTTTCTAATTGCGATCCAGCATCTCCAGGACAGTTACTAAAAACTAAGCCAAGATTCCAAGGTTTTATACCCAATGGATCTTTTTTAGCGTTACTTTCCCGAAGTAAGGGAATATCTTTTTGATAAAGATCAACTGCATGAAAAAGTGTCTTTTTGCTATAATCTGTTGGTATTAAAATTGTATCAACAGTCAGAAGCATTGCAACCATTAAAGGATCTTTAGATGGAGAAGCGTCAATAAAAATGTAATCATAACTATCTTTAAAACAATCAATAAGTTTTTTCAAGATTTTGATTTTTTGAACTTGAGAAGTATCTATTGTTGATGTTGATGTTGATGTAGTATGACTTTGTGGATCTTTAAATTGCTCTAATTCCTTTGGGTTAGAAGGGAAGATGTCAATTGAAAAAATATCTCCCTTCGTATTTTTAAGCCTACGGCTAACAATATTTTTTGTAGCTAAATTAAACGCATCTTCTATTTTATTTGCATGAATATCCTTAATACACTGGATTAAATATGGTGGATATTTATCAGAGTTTATTTTGAAAGAACGCGTTAAATCAGTTTGTGTATCTAAATCTAGAAATAAAACTTTTTTTCCTTTCAAGGCAAGCATAGAGCCAATATTTAATGTATTAGTAGTTTTGGCGACTCCACCTTTTCGATTCCAAACCGCAGTCACTAATGCTGGTTGAGGATTTTGTAAAACGTATTCCAATTGCCTCATTAAGACGGGAATTGTTTTGGCGTTCATTCTCTGGATGGGGGTTAAGGGAAAGATCAATCCATCAACTCGCCGCCAAAGTTGGAAAAAATCTCCGTTAAAAGCTAAACCATAAGAAGCTAATCTATTTACGTCAATATTAGGGTTACTAGCATCAAGATATTGTTTAAGTCCATTGTCATTCAGCCCTGAAACTTTCCCCTGTGTCGCACTCAAATAGTCTTTATGTTCTTTGCATTTATCAACAAAATCAGCATCATTAACTTTTGCAAGATTGCTATCTCTAGCCTTGTCTTCAATTACTAAAATCGGTGGAACGTTGGGCGGATTACCAGTTAAATCACTGGCATCGACTCCACTGGGCCAAATCAGATAATCTGGTTTTAATCCTGCTCCTGCACCTAATAAGGGATTTTGTACTTTTTCACGAAGTGTAATTCCCAGTAAATTAAGCATTGGAGTTACAAAATTATTTTCTAGAGGTGCTTCACCATAAGGACTTGGTAAACTTTCCCATATTTTTATTAATGAATCGTATTTATTAGACGAAGTGACAGAATTAATCATATTAGATTGTGAGATAAGTGAAGAGATTTATGGCACGAAAGCAGTTTGTCAATCACAATCAGTACAATTACTGATTTGATAAATGTATCTCACGCATCAATAATAATATCGCATATCGTAGTGCAATTAATCAAGTATTAATTGTTACAATTGCCTTAACATACAATAGTTGATTTACTTCAGCAAGATCTTAAATCCCGAATTGTCTTTCTTTACCGCGATCGCCTCTTTCCAATTGACAAAAATAAACTGCGATCACGTGCCGCATATTTTTCCTTATCAAGGCAATTTGCTAAAACCTGCTTGTAAAAAATGATGATCAAAAGTTAAAGCAATCTCCAAACCAAGCCTTTTCATCACTGCAAAAGAAATGCAATCAGTCAAAGAAAAGGATTTATCACTATATCTTTTAAAATAATTCCAGCCATCAATAAACAATTGATCATCTACCTCGATCAACTCTAATTTCTGACTTTGTAATAAGCGATCGCCCCAGGAAACCGCTACAGAATGAAACCCTCGACTATTGAAAAAAGTAACCACCTCATCAAAAATAAAGGAAGTCGTCACAAAACACTGACTTCGATCTAAACCTTGCCAATGAGATAAAGCAACTTGATGATTTTGTTCATTACGCAATTGTAACGCAATAAAATAACTGGAATCGATAAAAAGCTTCTGCATTACACTTGATTGTAAAGATAATAATCTAAATTAATTGAAGCATCAGTTATCGTATCTTCAACTGTGTCAGTCCCCAGTAACCAAATCGGATCTTCTTCTGGATTAACTTCCTGCTGAGATAAACTACTCTCAGAAATTACATTAGCATTCGTCTTAACTAATTTATCCCTTAAGGCTAAAGTGACAAACTCATCTAAACTATTCGGCTTTTGAGTTTGAATAACTTCTTCTACCTTATTTAACAAATCTATTGGTAATGATAAAGTTACAGAACGCGATGTTGACATTGGCATTTCCTCAAGAAATCTCATAAGCTATTTTAACCATTTTTAGGGCGATCGCCATAACTGTAGAGATGCTGATTAAAACGCGATCGCCTATTGCTAATTCAGAAAACAAAAAAAGGGCAGCTATTAACTACCCTTCAAATCGAAAATCAACTTATTAACTTAGAGAGCATTACCACGAGGTAAAACTTCTTCAGGGAAAATAAAGTTTTCGTGGGGTTGATCCTGCGGAGCCATCCAAGCTCGCATTCCTTCATTTAACAAAATGTTTTTGGTATAGAAGGTTTCAAATTCGGGATCTTCAGCAGCCCGTAATTCTTGGGATACAAAGTCATAGGCACGTAAGTTTAAAGCTAAACCGACGATACCAATGGAACTCATCCATAGACCCGTGACAGGGACAAATAACATGAAAAAGTGTAACCAACGTTTGTTGGAGAAGGCAATCCCGAAAATCTGTGACCAGAAACGGTTAGCTGTCACCATTGAGTAGGTTTCTTCCGCTTGAGTGGGTTCAAACGCACGGAAGGTATTGGCTTGATCGCTGTCTTCAAAAAGAGTGTTTTCTACGGTTGCACCGTGAATGGCACAAAGTAGCGCACCGCCGAGAATACCCGCAACTCCCATCATGTGGAAGGGATTCAATGTCCAGTTGTGGAATCCTTGTAAAAACAGGATGAAACGGAAGATTCCTGCTACCCCAAAGCTAGGAGCAAAGAACCAACTGGATTGTCCCAAGGGGTACATCAAAAAGACACTGACAAATACGGCGATGGGGCCAGAAAAGGCGATCGCGTTGTAGGGACGAATGCCGACTAAACGGGAAATTTCAAACTGACGGAGCATAAAGCCAATCAATCCAAACGCACCGTGAAGAGCGACAAAGGGCCATAAACCACCGATTTGGAACCAACGGGTTAAATTTCCCTGAGCTTCGGGCCCCCAAAGGAACAGGAGGGAGTGACCGAAGGCATCGGCGGGAGAAGAAACCGCAACGGTTAAAAAGTTAGCACCTTCGAGGTAGGAACTGGCTAAACCGTGAGTGTACCAAGAGGTCACAAAGGTCGTGCCTGTTAACCAACCACCGAGGGCCATGAAAGCGCAGGGGAATAGGAGTAACCCTGACCAACCGATAAAAACGAAACGATCGCGCTTTAGCCAGTCATCCAGGGCATCAAACCAACCTTGTTCTACTGGGGCGCGTCCGACTGCAATCGTCATCGCACAAATCTCCGAATAATAAATAAGTACAGGATTTTAACTTCTCTTTTTGGGTTTAACGCCACTGACTGAGATATTCAGAAGCAGAAGTTTAGGCCAAATGTGAGAAATCGTTACTTTTCTTAACTTACACTATATTAAGGGAAATGAGGAAAGGTTTCTACCCCAATTCTTAACAAAACCTAAAATTTTATCTGTAGGTTAAGGAGACGGGGATCAGGGATAATGCCAGAGAACCTCATCCATCGCGTCTTTTATTGTCGGAGTATCCATGATTAGTATTAACGTCACCTTGAAGTATTCACCCATGCCCGTTTCCGTTGAGCGAAAAGAAACTGTTGATGCCGAAGCCCTCTATGCCCAAATTACGACCGCCATGCGATCGCCGACTCCAGAGCTTTTAGAACTCACCTGTGAAAAGCAGACGGAAAAAAAGGTCGCCATTATGAGTGACCAAATTAGTGCGGTCATCCTTTCTCAGAAAGATGGATCTAATTCGACGGGAAAAACGCCAGGATTTTTTAACTTGGCCCAGGTGGAATCCTAGTCCGCCCCAATTTAGTCAGGAGTGATGGCGGCTAGACCATTGATTCGTCATGTCAGTAAGGGGCCTAAGCCCCTTTTTAGTTAACCGCAGGAATTAAGCCACTTCTGATGTTTAATTTGATCACCATCTCCGTAACATTTCTGTAATCATCTCCGTATAAACCGATACCCCTTAAGCAGACCGTCTAACATTGGCTCAAACCATGCCCAAAAACCAAAACGTCTCTGTATATACCGAGGGATCATACAAAGGCGATCGCTAGATTTCCGTAGAATGCCGATAGTACCAACGTAAAGAGACACGCACAATAAGATCTATACAAAGTCTTGGAATCAATTTGGACACTAGCAACTATGGCCGCTCAATATTCCCCTTTACGTTGTCTAGAACTTTTCTCTCGTTATCACCGTAATCCCTCCTTAAAATTACGCAATCAATTGGTACAGCTAAACGCAGGATTGGTTCGCCAGGTTGCCTATCGCCTCAGTCGCCAGTGTGTTGAACCCTACGAAGATTTGGAACAAGTCGGTTATCTAGGGTTGATCCGCGCGGTTGAGAGATTTAACCCCCATCAGGGAACAGCCTTTAGTTCCTTTGCCATTCCCTACGTTCGGGGGGAAATTCTGCACCATCTTCGGGATAAGTCCAGCGTGCTAAGAATTCCTCGGCGTTGGCAAGAACTTTATACCAAAGGAAAAAATATTCGTAAACAACTACATCTCCGTTTAGGCAGACCCGCCAAAGAAGCAGAAGTGGCTCAAGAATTATCGATTTCCTTAGATGAATGGAAAGAATGTCAGTCTATTCTGCAAAACCGCGCCCTGATCAGCTTAGATATTAATATTTCCCATTCGGCTGATTATTCCCTCACGATCGCAGAAACGATTGCAGATGTGCAAATCCAGGTCAAACAAGGTCTAGAAGAAGACCGCTTGCAACTTCAGGGCGCGATTAATCAGTTGGAAGACCGTACTAAAGCGGCGATCGAATCGGTATATCTACGGGAGTTACCCCGCAAGGAAGCGGCCAAAGAGATTGGTATCAGTCCGATGACTGTTACTCGTCATTTGAATAAAGGTTTAGAACAATTGGGTTTATTGCTCCAATGTCAGGCGGCTTAGGGTCTATTTTTTCATAAATCCAAGGCCAATTGATAAAGATGACGGCGGGGCATTTGGGTTAGTTCGGCGAGGTGACGGCTGGCTTGGGAACGGCTCATCCCTTCTGCTAACAATTGCGCTAATTCACCCCTTAAAACGGCATCCGACGGAATAACGCGATCGCCACTACTCTGGCCACCAACGACGAGGGTAAATTCTCCCTTGGGTGTCGTTTGGGTATAGTGAGCGACTCCTTCGGCTAAAGTCCCATACCAAAATTCTTCGTGTAATTTCGTTAATTCCCTAGCCGTTACCAGCGATCGCTCGTTACCTAAAACCTGGGCTAAATCCGTCAACGTTTCTAATAAACGATGGGGAGCTTCATAAAAAATCAAGGTGCGAGATTCTGCCTGTAATACCTGCAAACGAGCCTGTCTTTCCTTGCCCTTCGTCGGTAAAAACCCTTCAAAAATAAAGCGATCGGTCGGTAAACCCGATGTCACGATCGCTGTAATTAACGCCGTTACGCCTGGAATAGGAACCACTTCAATTTTTTCTATTAAGCAAGCCTGAACTAATTCATAGCCTGGATCGGAAATGCCTGGCATCCCTGCGTCGGTAACGAGAGCCAAATCTTTACCTTGCTGAAGATGATTTAAGAGAGTTTGTAAACGAGAATGATGATTATGATCGTGATAGCTAATTTGGGGAGTCGTAATTTTAAAATATTGCAATAATTTGCCCGTGTGACGAGTATCTTCTGCGGCAATTAAATCGACACTTTCTAAGGTTTTAATCGCTCGAAAGGTCATGTCCTCTAGATTCCCAATCGGTGTCCCCACTAGGTATAATTTTCCTATTTTCATACGTTATTGTTTATATTAAATGAATGGATTATTTGTCGGTCTCACAACCTTAGATTTTTTATATTTAGTTGACCATTTCCCCGATCGCAACCAGAAAATTGTGGCCCTTGATTCCGCGATCGCAGCAGGTGGCCCCGCAACTAATGCCGCAATTACCTTTGGGTATTTAGGAAATCAGGTAAAATTACTGAGTGTGGTCGGCAATCATGCCCTCAGTCAAGGGATTCGTCAGGATTTAGCAAACCAATCTATTCATAGCATAGATTTAGAACCCACCTGGAGCGAATCTCCTTCAGTTTCTTCTGTAATTGTGACTCAAAAGACAGGAGAACGGGCAGTTATTTCTCTGAATGCAACTAAATTTCAAGCTAAACTTGAAAAAATTCCCTCTGATATTTTAGCGGATATTGATATTGTGTTAATTGACGGTCATCAGATGGCCATTAGTGAAGCGATCGCGTCCCAAGCCCAAGCTAAAAATATTCCTGTTGTGATGGATGGAGGTAGTTGGAAAGCGGGTTTTGAAAAGGTATTACCGTTTGTTAATTATGCGATTTGTTCTGCTAATTTTTGTCCACCTAATTGTCAGAATCAAGCCGATATTTTTGAGTATTTAAAATCTTATTCTATTCCCCAGATTGCGATTACCCAAGGGGATAAACCGATTCAGTATGTTGGGCAAAATTATTCGGGAGAAATAAACATAGATTTGATTAATGCGGTTGATACATTAGGAGCAGGAGATATTTTTCATGGGGCATTTTGTCATTTTATTGTCAATCACTTTAAAAATGCTGCTCAACCAATATTAGAGAATGATTTTAGGGAAGCACTAATTTTTTCAGCGAAGATTGCGAGTCAATCTTGTCAATCCTTTGGAACAAGAAGTTGGATGAAAAAGAATTTTTCAATATAAATTGAGATAAAATAGCGAATAATGAATTAAGATTGTATGATTACAGCAATTTCCGATCAAACACACCACGAAAAAGCTATCTCAAAGGCTCAAAGTAGAGACCACAATGTTGGAACCAATCA
>QBMS01000050.1 GCA_003249095.1 Snowella sp. | reverse complement strand
TTCTAAGGGGTGACTCTAGAAGAATCCTCGTCATTTATGACGGGGAGTATGTCAAACAAGGTCGGGTTTTTTGCAGTTCAGATCCCCTCGTCGGATCGAGTTCCACCAACACTATGGTAAATCTTTCTACCATTGATTTTCTCGCTCAAACTCATTTTCTACCCCTAACCAATCCTGTAACTCTACTTCGAGGGGATCATCATCAAATAACTCAGCCCAACCCTCTCTTATTCCCTTTTTAGAACTCAGAATAATCTTTTTACCCTCGACTGTCGCCTCGACTTCATCAGTGAGTTCGCACTGTTCCATAATCGCTTTAGGAATTGTAATTCCTTGAGAATTACCGATTTTTACGATTTTCAGCAGCATTTTTGACTACCTGGTAAATAAGTTTTAATTATATCAATCAAAATGACGATTCAAAATGACGATTACCTCTAATGGCTGAATCGATTGTCGGTTTTTGGGTATCTCAATGGCAAGGAAACTGTACAATAAAGCTGTACAAGTCTCCCGCAAAAACAATGTTAAGCAAAGAAACCACTTATTCTCAAGCGAGGATGAATTTAGCGAGTATTATGGATCAGGTGTGTGATGACTCTCAAATTATGGTAATTAAGCGTCGTAATCAGAAAAATGTGGCGTTAATTGCCGAAAATGAGCTTTCAAGTTTATTGGAATGTGTTTATTTATTGCGATCGCCAGAAAATGCCAAACGCTTATTTCGGGCTTTAGAATGGGCGGGGACAGAAGATTCAACGCCTCAAACCCTAGCTGAATTGAAAGAGGAGTTAGAAATTGACTCCTAAAAGAAAAAATAAGCTAGATAAAGCTAAAAACAATCATGTTTATGGTTATTTACCAGTTTTTAGCCCTGATTTCAAAGAAGACTTAGCTTGGTGGTATCGTAACGAACCGAAAAAAGGCGATAAAATCTTAGACTTAGTAGCAGATATCTTGGACGGTGAACCGTTTACAGGATTAGGTAAACCCGAACCGCTTAAATATATTGAAGCAGATACTTGGTCACGACGGATTGATTTAGAACATCGTTTGGTTTACAAAGTAACAGGAAATAAGGTTTATTTTTTACAAGCTCGTTATCATTATCAATCAGCATAAATTAACCTAGATTTTCACCTCCTAATGCAGTATTCACATGGATGTGAATGATTGACCGAACAGTGGTCTTATTGGATTAGATGGAGCAATCCTAAAGCATCAAAACTAAAAGAGTTTGGTTCTATTTATCAACCATTTTTCGACATAAATTCAGCCAAAATTGAGGAAATCGTACTCGTTCGATCAAAGGAGCCAAGCTTACTTTCTAGTCCTTCGGCCCGTAGGCGATCGCAGACTCGACCACTGTAATTCACTAATTTTAAAGTAATATTCTGGACAGTTAATTGTTGGTATAAATTGTCAAACCAACGTGCGCCAGGAGTATCTACCCCAGGAGAAGAAGAAAGATCGAAAATGATGCAACGAACAGGGTTTTCCTGTTGTCGTAAACACCGAAATAAATCCTGTTGAATATTCTCCACATTGAAGTAAAGAATTGGCCCATTGACTCGATAAATTAACACCCCTGGAATTGTTTCGTTTTCAGGATGTCGTTCTACATCACTAAATTGATCTGTGCCTTCAACTCGACCTAAAATCGCTGTTGTTGGATGCGCTACGCCCCGAATTAGCAATAGAATGGACGCGATCGCGGCTAATAAAATTCCTTTGAGTACACCGAATAGCAAAACTCCTACTAGAGCTAATGATGCTATCCGAAATTCTAAACGACTGACTTTTTGTAAATGTTTTAATTCAGGAATATTAATTAACCCTTTCACCGCGACTAAAACGATCGCCGCTAAAATAGCATCAGGTAAATTGCGGAATAATCCCGTAAAAAATAACAAAACTAAGCCAATAATGCAGGCCGTCACAACAATTGCTAAAGGCGTTTTTGCCCCTGCTTTTTCATTCACTGCCGACTGAGATAATCCCCCCGCAAGGGGAAAACCTTGTCCCAATCCTGCGGCTAAATTCGCGGCCCCGATTGCCAATAATTCCTGTTCCGCACTGATCGTATAACCATGCTTAATAGCAAAACTACGAGCGGTAGAAATTCCTTCAATATAGGATAGTAAAAAGCAGGCCAGAGCCAAGGGAAACAAATTATTGAGATCACTAAATGACCATTCGGGTAGCCCAAAAAGAGGAAAACCTTGAGGAATTTCGCCAACAACTTTAACTCCCTGATCAGGCAAATGGGTAATCGTCATTAAAACAATGGATGCAATCACAACGAGGAGAGAAATGGGTTGTTTCGGTAAAAAGTGATCGCCCAAAAGTAATAAAACAAGACCGATCGCACCGACCCAAAAAGTCGGAAAATGAATCTCGCCTAAATGGTGCAACAAATCCCAGATACGTTCAAAAAAATTGTGTCCTCCCCCCTTGACTCCAAAGAGTTTAGGTAATTGGGTCGAAGCAATTTGCAGAGCGGCTCCTGCCTTAAAACCCGTCAAAATCGGTTCAGAAATAAAATTGACGACCTGGGAAACCTTAAAAATCCAAGCCAGTAAACAAATTCCTGCCACCAAAACAGCCGTCAGGGAAGCCATTGCTAAATAGCGGGGGGGATCATTGGGAACCAAGGTCGCCAGGCTCACACCGACGAGGATAGAAATCGCCGATGTGGGGCCAGTGGCTAATTGTTTCGAGGTTCCAAAAACGGCATAGGCGATCGCGCCTAACATATAGCAATAGAGACCTACCTGGGAAGGTAGGCCCGCCAAAGAAGAATAGGCCAGAGCGACGGGAATGGCATAGGCGGCTAGGGTTAAACCCGCAACCAGATCAAAGCGGAACCAGTTCTTCTGATAGGTTGGCAACCATTGGAGAATCGGCAGAACAGAAGGTCGTAATAGCCTGGAAGGAGAAGAAGAGGACATATCAAAAAGGAAATGTTCTGAAAGTATATTCTGATTTCCAAAGGTCTTAATATAGCAACAGTATCGCAAAAAGTCGTCAGCCTTGAGATTGAATAAGCTCCACTAAGGCAACTCAACGGAAGTAGGTTTGGCAATATGGGGTAAACCCCAACCCAACTTTTCCCGTAAAATTCTAAAGAATTCGGGCGATTGGAGACGGATAAATTTCGCTGTGTAGGGAGAGCGGTGCAGATGAACGCGGTCTTCGGGCAAGACATAACATCCCCCATTTCCATCTACTACCATCACCATCCGATTGGGGGTAGCAGGAAAAACATTCACGGGTTCTGCATCGGAAAACACCAGGGCGCGGGAGGCAAGGGAGTGGGGACAAATGGGGGCAAGTTGCAGGACGGGAACATCGGGGGTAACAACGGGGCCGCCCGAACTCAGGGAATAGGCCGTTGAACCAGTGGGCGTGGAAATAATAATGCCATCGGCGGCAATATCGACGGGAGCGTGTTTCCCAATTTGAATTTCAAAATGACACATACTCGTGAGGGGTTCCCGATGCAAGACCATTTCATTGAGAGAAAGAGCTTCCCAAAGGATGGTTTCTTCCCGATATAACCTCACTGTCAACATGGAACGGTTCTCAATGCAATAGTCTCCAGCAATAATTTGCTCGATCGCCTGGGAGAGTTGATTGAGATAAATTTCAGTTAAAAACCCCATGTGGCCCGTATTAACGGTTAACAAGGGAATGCCAATGGGAGCTAACTGCCGAAATGCCGATAAAACTGTGCCATCTCCCCCCAAAGAGATCGCAAAAGTCATATCAGCGTTAAAATGGGGCGGTGTCAATTGTTCAATACGGGTATGACAAATAGGGCGATCGGGTTGGGAATAGCCCAGCAGTCCGCCGCATCCTGTTTCGAGTAAGACTTCCCAGCCAGACGCTTCAAATTTTGCCTGTAAGTCTAGAGCGACTTTACAAGCGATCGGTTTGATATCGTTGTAAATAATGCCTACTTTGGGCATTGATGGCTGATCCTCGATTGGGGTGAATAGGAAGATTTAAAAGAAGAAATCTTTCTTTTTTTTCGATTTTTTGGCTTTGTTTTGCTGGTAATCTAGTTCCTTGAGCTTTTTCATGATTCGCCCAAAGTATTCCTGTAAATAGGATTCTAAAGTGGTTGTTTCCTTCGGATCAAGTCCAAAGGTTTCATAGACTTCTTTCATGGGCGCATCTAAGGGTTTTCCACTGGCGAGAACTTCCGCAAAGGCAAGCCGATCAGAGATATTATAAGTCCACTGGAAAACACGGGTAAAGCGTCTCATAAAACGCAACAATCCGAGGGGAACTCTGGAAATTTTGGACTCTCGGCTGGATAATTGTTCACAAAGTTTAATAATTTCTTCGGCTCTCCAGGCACGGGTTCCAACGATGGGTAGGGTTTGTTTCTCGGTAGCGGGAACTTCTAAGGCTCGAACCGCAAATTTAGCAACATCCTGGGTATCGATATAGGCGATCGGTGCGCTTTCTCCCGTAATCCAAATGGGCTGGTTGTCGAGAATGGGAATGGCGTACTGGCCAATAAGACCCTGCATAAACCCACAAAGTTGCAAGATAGTATAGTTTAGTCCAGATTCTGCTAAAAAAAGTTCTGTATAGTGTTTGATTTGCATCAACGGTACGTTGGGATATTCCTCTGCCCGCAGAATGGAGAAGAAAATATAGCGTTCGATGCCTGCCGATTTCACTGCCTGAATGAGGTTCACTTTCCCCGTCCAATCTACTTTCGCGATCGAGAGGGAATCCGTTGCCCGTGCGGTCGCCGCATCAATTACCGCATCAATGTCTACCAAGGCCGAGGGCAGGGTTTCGGGTTTACAAATATTCCCATAAACAACCTCTGCTCCCCATTCCTTAAGAAAGGTTGCCCTTTGCAGGTTTCTCACCAAACAGCGCACGGAATGACCTTGATCGAGGGCGCGACGAACTATTTGCCGCCCCAGAGTCCCTGTTCCACCAACAACGAGTACTCGCATTTAATATCGTTTCGTAAAGTTTTTTTAAGTTTCTCTAAGATTTTATCAGAAACCGTTCATCAAGGGTGATCTCTTTTATTTTTTTTTCGGGAAGTTGACGGGAAACTGCGTTGAGAACTTGAGTAAGCGATCGCGTTACTAGATTTCAGTCAATGGTAATCAACTTGAGAAACTTCAAATCATTCGATCCTGAAAAAGATTTCCCGTTGACCAGGCAAGTCTCTCCTCCCATTTAAGGAAATGGCATAGATAGTATTGTCAAAATTTATTAATTTACAACCTTGTGGAATTAAAATCTAAATTTTTGGAAATGATTCCACGATTTTCGCTATGATTACCTTAGTAATGCTGAATGATTAGGTATGCCAAAATTCGACATCCGAGATGCCCTCAAAGAAGACTTAGTACCCATTGTTGAGATCTACAACTCCAATATCCCCACGCATTTAGCCACCGCAGATACAAAACCCATTACTATTGAAAGTCGTCTCCAGTGGTTTGCCGATCACTCTCCTCAAAAATATCCCCTCTGGGTGGTTGAAAATGAAGATCAACAAATTGTTGGTTGGCTAGGATTTCAGTGTTTTTATGGTCGTATTGCTTACCAAAAAACCGCAGAGTTAAGTATTTATATTCATTTGGATTATCAACACCAGGGAATTGGCAAAAAACTCCTAGAAAAAGCTATTGAAGAGGGTTCAAAATTAGGATTAAAAGTTTTATTAGGTTTTATTTTTGCCCATAACAAAGCAAGCTTAAAATTATTTACTAAGTATGATTTTACCGAATGGGGCTATTTACCTCAAGTTGCTGAATTAGGAGGAGTGGAAAGAGATTTAGTAATTATGGGTAGAAAAATTTCTTGACATAATTTTTATGGAACTATCTACAACTATATCTTAGCGATGAATTACAACTATATTGAACAATTTAAAAAATTATTCCCATGTTAAACAGATATTTTGAGCTTCACAAATATCCTCAATAGCTTTAATTTTACTTTCTGTAAGCTTACCGAATAAATGAATTCTTTGGCGATGATGAGGGTAAAATTTTCCATAACTAATAATTTGCCCAATCGCACTTTTCCAACCCGAAGCTCTTTTTACTTCAATGACTTCTGTCTTGGTTAAGATATCAATTCTTCCTGCTGGCGTAGAAACTTCTACTTGGCCATTGAGTTGTTTAGCTAAGCGATCGCGGTACCATGATTCCGTACCTTTAACAGGCTCACTGATTGTTTTTTCAGGAACATTACCATTTATCTGAAAAATCATTTCGCGTATAGCTTTTCTGGCCATACTTTGCAATAAATTAGGTTTTGTTTTTTTACTTTTAGTCATGATTTTTTCTTGCAATGTTCCTTTTTATGCTTTTTTGACTTTTTTTTCTTACTTTTTTTCTTCTTCCCCTTGAAAAAACTTAAATATGCCATAACCCGCTAATCCGACAACTGCTCCAACTGCCGCAACGGGGGCCATTGTTACAGCAACCGCAGTTCCTCCAACGGCTAATCCCATACCACCGACTAAAGCTGAAACCCCAGCACCAGCACCCGCGCCGATCACCGCAGCCCCAACAATACTCGGATCTTGCTCTTCAACTGCTTTTTTGACACCATAGGCGGCAGAACCAACGACTGCTCCTGCGGCGGCCACTGGTGCGATTCCAATTCCAACGGCTGTACCTCCTACAGCTAAACCCATCCCACCGACAACCGTTGATGCACCTGCACCGACCGCCGCCCCTACTCCGACAGAAATTGCCGCTTCTTGTACTGAATCAGATGAATTGTTTGGTGTTTGAGAATCATTTTCTTGGTTATTCATGACAATACGCATTCTTAAAGAATTAGTACTGAAATCATACTAAGATTTATCTAAATTAGTCAATCCTTGAAAACACCGATCTTTATTGACAGTTAATCGGATAAAATCGCAATACAGTCAATTTCAACTAACACATCCTTGGGTAAACGGGCAACTTCCACACAGGCACGAGCGGGAGCCGTTGCTTCATCAAAATAGGAGGCATAAACTTGATTCATCGCGACAAAATTATTTAAATCACTCAAAAAAACCGAGGTTTTAACGACATTTTCCCAACTGGTTCCTGCTTCCTTGAGAATCGCGCCTAAATTTGCCATAACTTGCTGGGTTTGTTGAGTAATATCATTTCCACCGACAATTTCACCTGTTTCAGGATTGAGGGGAATTTGTCCTGCAACAAATAACATGGTTCCTTTGGCCGCGATCGCTTGATTGTAGGGGCCAACGGGGGCGGGAGCTTGGTTAGTACGGATAATTTGTAGAGTCATAGCGCAAAAATTAAGATTATTCCACTAATAAAATACCTTGAAAGGGATTCTGAAAGCTCGGTTTCCAAATTTAAAATCTCCAACTTCGGGTATAAAAAGCTGGAGATTTTTGTGTTTTTATTCGCATTTCCAAGAAAAAAGAAAGGGGTTAGAAAAAATAGTATCTTGCGATGGATGAATTTTCTTAATAGTACAAAGCTACTAAGCTGTCGCTAACTTATCAAGGTATCGAGATACTTTCGCTTTAAATCTTGCAATAACGCCAGCCTCAGAATTTTGGTCAGGATCTTCATAAACAAAGGTCTTCGCACTGCCGTCTCGGTCAATTCTGACTAGCGTTAGTTCTGAGGATGAATTTTGGATGGACGCTTTCGACATTTGAATTTTACTGCCTAAATTTTAGGATGTTACTTTAATAATGGGGTATGTCGCTCTAATGGTCAAGGACTTATAAACGATTCTTCATCCTCCAAAGTAATTGAATATCTCCCTTGTGGGCTGTTATTCTTTTTACGGCTAAGTCATGTAGCTCGACCTTCTCGATTGTCGGTAGATCATTTATGTTGTTTACGTCAATGGCAAGAAGCCCTACGATAGATCCTCTTTGAAAAGATGATAATGCTAAAATGCCTTTAATATCTGACTTAATTAAAAGTTGATTATCCTGTCGAAGAGGAATATAGGATAATGGTAATTGAGTTTCATCTGAAACATTGACAACTTCAAGATTATATCTACGTCTATTTCTCAAATAAGTATAACCAATTACACCCTCATCTAAATTAAAAGATGCTTCAAGTTCTTGATCAGGCACATCATTAGTCTTGCAAATCATCTGCAAATTCCAATTAAATAAACTTAGTCGGACGGGAATCCAAAGGGAAATTCGAGTTTCAATTTGTAAACTATTTTTTATTTCATCTTGAAAATCACATAGATACCGATTTGTATTAGAAACTACATATTTCCCAATTATTTCAATAGTTTCATCATTTTCCTTGTTTTTTTGTTGACCCTCAATTAGCCAAGCCCATAGGTAAGATAGTACTAAAACTAGGATTGATACAACGCGTACAATTATAGGATCTTTTAATATTTTCCATGTTTCAGGAATAAGACTGTTGTCTCCTATAAAAAAAGATTGTGTATCCCCTAGTCCCGTTATAACTATCACAATAATAGATATAAAAAAAGACATAGATTGAGTCAATCTGAATTTTCTTAGAAAATAGTCCCATTCATATTTTAAAATTCTGTTGATAATTAAAAATCGCTTATTCTTCATTTATTTCTTTTGTAATAAATGGATTTTTATATATTCTATCAATTGTAAAGAAGAGATATGTGTTTCCTTTTTCCCAAATTAACTTAGTAATGATTACATCCGCATAAGCAACCCAATTTTCGTCCACTAATGGAATGGGGACATCAATAGGAATGATTCTGTAATCTTCTTTCCATGCTTCGTATTGAATTCCGAGATTTAATTCATTCGGATATCCATTAGAGTTTTTCAGTTTTAAAATACTGTTAACTTCGCAAGGCATTCCCATCTTTATGTACCTTTAGTTAATAATTGCAAATACCTTAGCAAGTTTTGTGTAAAGTGTAAAGAGTCTTCTCGGTAAAAAGAGACTCTTGCTTTTGTATAGCAACGACTTTAGAATTATTTTTTATTGCTGTTAGATCCCAATATCTGAATTCAAAATATTTTGCCATTCTGTTTCAGATAAGGGCTGATTGATGAGTTTCACGCCAAAACAAGCTTCGGCAGAGACGATTAAAGTTTCTATAATTGTTTCAAGGGACAGATTGATTCTATGGGGCGAAAAACGTCCAAAAACTTGAGAAAATAGATCGGGATCGGGATTTAATAGCATTGAGCCATGTTGCAAAATCGTTTTGCCCTGACGTAATTGCGCCCCACCGATGATTTTATGTCCGTCTTTGTCAATTAAATCTGCTTGGGTTGCTGTGCCAAAACAATTGGGATTGTGGATATAACCCCTGCCTGTTTTTCCGTAGTGTAATTCGATTCCTAGCGATCGCCAACCCGTTAATAAAAACTGAGAAATTTGTTCATAGGAAGTCACCACATTGGAACTAAAACCAGAAGTCACGACCATATAGGTTAAATCTCCCTGATGTAAAACCGCCCTTCCTCCCGATGGACGACGCACAATTTCAATGGGTTTATTTTGCCAAGTTAAATGATTCCATTTTTCAGGATAACTCCGTTGAAAATGTCCCAAGGAAATTGCGATCGGTGACCAGGTATAAAATCGTAAAACTGGGGGATAATGTCCTAAATGATGTTGTTGTAAAAGCCAATAATCGATCGCCATCTGTCGTTTTCCCGATACTTCTAAGGGGGGAATTAAACGCCAAGTGGGAGATTGATGAAACATAAAATATTCTATAGAATAACTTGATTAAGTTGAGTCAAAAATCATGCACCATGCTTCTATTCGGACTGCTAATATTCACAGGGCGATCGCCTTTTATGAGCAACTAGGATTTACCGTTAATGAGCGTTTTACGACGGGTTATACCCTGGCTTGTTGGATGGAAGGATTAGGCGGGAGAATTGAGTTGATCCAAATTCCTGAACCGAAACCTGCTGCCGATGCCTTTGGAGATGAACATTATGTGGGTTATTATCATTTATCCTTTGATCTAACGGATTTAACCCCCGATTTGCCCACCTGGTTAAAAGCATTACAAACAGCATTCAATCAATCTGAACAGTTAGATCCCCTAAGAGTTTTATTGGAACCTTGCCAACAAATGATCGGCGATCGCGTTTATGAAGTGCTTTTTCTCGCCGATAGCGATGGTTTACCCCTAGAGTTTATTCGAGTTTTGCGTTAATTTTCGGCGCGACGAATCTGAAAACAACACCATTCTCCCCGTTTCCACAGAGCCGCCACCACCCAACCGTTTTGTTCTAGAGTGTCCGCGATCGCCTGGGTTTGGTCTAACAAAATACCACTGAGAATTGCCCAACCCTGAGGTTTAATCAGCTTAGAAAATTGAGGAATTAATTCCGCGATCACTTCTGCCAAAATATTACAGACAATGCCATCCACTCCATCGGGAGCTAATTCCAATAATTCCGTAATACTACCCTGATTAATCACCAAATAGGACGGATTAATTTGATTTAAATGCCGATTACTACGGGCCGACTGGATTGCTAGAGGATCGTTATCAACCGCATAAACTTTTTGCGCCCCTAATAACACCGCGCCGACCGCCAGAATACCTGAACCACAGCCCACATCAGCCAGCACCATATCACTCGCTCCCGTTGTCAGGCGCATTTCTAAGGATTCTAAACATAATTGGGTTGTGGCATGGGTTCCCGTCCCAAAGGCGACCCCTGGATCAATACGAAGCAGTAAGCGATCCGTTTTTTCAGGAAGGGGCAACCAGGCAGGATAGATCAAAAAGCGATCGCCGATTTCTGTCGGTTGCCAATGTTGTTTCCAGCTACTCGACCAATCTTCCTCCTCAATTAATTTCCAACGCAACAAAGGTTGGGGTAAACCCGCCAGGAGAGAATCCTGATGAAGCCAGAGGGACAAAGCAGCCAGATCCAACAATTGGACTTTAGATTGGGGGATATAGGCACGCATCAAAGCAGACTGCCCCTTAGATTCGGTGACAGTCCCAGAACAGCCAAACTTATCTAGTCGCCAATAAATCGACTCTTCCAAACTCGGATGCGCGAGAATCTTGATTTCCCACCAACTATTAGCCATAAATTGTCACACAAACTAAAAAGACAATAACTATAGCTTAACGGTGTAAGCGTCCCGAATCCCATCCACTTTGGTAATTTCTGCCAACAGTCCTTCGGGCAAGGGATCATCTAAACTCAGAGCCATGACAGCATCTCCGCGTACAATTTTGCGTCCGACCTGCATCCCCGCAATATTGACATTAAAACTACCCAATAGGGAGCCAATTTTGCCGATAATCCCAGGCATATCGCGGTGGAGGGTGAAGACCATGTAGTTACTGGGGGGGACATTAATCGGAAATTCATTCACATCAGTAATACGAATTTCGCCATTACTAATCAATGCTCCCGTTGCCGAATGTTCTCCCATTGAGCCGATCGCCTTGAGATGGAGAGATCCCGAATAATCGCGAATAGAAGCATCACGGGTTTCAATAATGCGAATCCCCCGTTCCTTGGCTTCAATGGCCGCATTAACGTAATTAACTCGTTCCCGTAGAGCCTGGGACAATAATCCTTTAATGGCCGCAACCACAATCGGTTGACTGGTATTAGTTGCTAATTCGCCCTGTAAACCAACGGTTAATTGTTCAATGCGTCCTCCTGCTAATTGACCCACCAGGGTTCCCAAGGTTTCAGCCAATTGGAGATAGGGACGTAATTTTTCCATGACATCGGGAGTAAGTCCAGGAATATTCACCGCAGAACGGGCGGGTAAACCCAGTAACACATCTCGAATTTGTTCGGCCACATCAATGGAGACGTTCACCTGGGCTTCTGCCGTCGAGGCTCCCAGGTGGGGGGTGAGGATCACATTTTTAACTTCCCGTAGCTTGGATTCTCCCAGGGGTTCTTCACTGAATACGTCCAGGGCGGCTCCTGCTAATTGTCCATTTTCGATCGCCACCACTAGGGCTTCTTCGTCAATAATGCCACCGCGAGAACAGTTAATAATGCGGGTTGTGGGCTTCATTTTCGCGATCGATGCGGCATTAATCAAATTCGCGGTTTCAGTGGTTTTAGGGATGTGTAGGGTAATGAAATCTGATTCAGCAAAGAGTAGATCCAAATCAACCAGGGTACAACCCAATTGATCCGCCCGTTCCTTAGAAATAAAGGGATCGTAGGCCAATAGCTTCATACCCATTGATTTGGCAACCGTCGCAACATGGGAACCAATTTTCCCTAAACCCACAACGCCCAGGGTTTTTTTATAAACTTCCGTCCCGACGTAACTTTTTCTATCCCATTTCTTTTCTTTGACAGATTGGTTGGCATCGGGAATATGGCGAGCCAAGGACATCATCATGGCTAAAGCGTGTTCGGCGGCGGCGATCGTGTTTCCTTCGGGGGAATTAACGACAACGATTCCCTGACGAGTGGCAGCTTGGACATCAATATTATCGACACCGACTCCTGCTCGACCAATAATTTTTAGCTGCGTTCCCGCTTCAATAATGGCTTTGGTGACTTTTGTTCCCGATCGCAACATCAACGCATCGTAATCACCGATAATTTTAACCAGTTCCTCTTCGGGCAGTCCTGTTTTAATATCAACTTGGGCAACTTGCTTGAGGATATCGATCCCAACTTGATCAATGGGGTCAGATACAAGAATTTTTGACATAATTTTTAAGTTTAAGAAAGAAAACCGTAGCTCAGGGGAGAATTAAGAGAATTAAGTATAGACGACAAATTCTGACTATTTTGCTGAAATGCTAAAAGACCAGAGATGTTCAACGTGGACTATTGTAACGGTAATGGGTCACTCCTTTGGCAATTTTCTTTAAGTTCTGTATTTAAAAATCTTTCTAATGAAATTAATCTCGGATTAACTGCTTAAGATCTCTAGATGACTTCTGATTTTTGCCGTTAAGGTTGAAAACGACGACAGAGTAAGGGTTTCAAGTTCTTTCCGTTTTCAATAAACTGGACTTGATGATAATAGCCGACGACAGAATAAGACTGTTAGATAGGAAACAATCAAGTGATAGCTCAATGAAAAAGATAACGAAAAAAGTCAGGATAGCTTGAGCGAATCGCTAATTTTAAGTCTAAGAAAGTTCGCGAAAAAACTTTACAGACCATCACCAATCTGCTATCTTAGTTAAAAATTCAATTTGCTCTTTTTTTGTAGTTTTGTAAATAATATGTAATCACGAAGCAAGACAACGGTTAGACACAAGTTTAAAATAACTTAATTTTTCTAGAGTCTTGCATAGTTTTGAGTTTAATCCTTACATATAATTTTGTTTTTCTTCAAAACAAATAGCATATCTACAATAAATAATCGTTAAATAACGATTCTATTGATCGAGGAACATAAAAAATGACAGTGCTTTGTCCTATAAGTGGCAGTTCAAAGGTGACCCTATTAGACAAAATAACAACAAAATCACTCATTAAAACCTACCAAGATTCCTTAGGTTTAGATGTTTTTCCAGAACTAAAGGAGTTTGTCGAAATTGGATTTTATCATTGTCAAGAATCGGATATAAGGTTTTTTTATCCTATGGTTACAGGTTCAGAATCATTTTATGAAAAACTACAAAAATTCGATTGGTATTACCAAGATGAAAAAGAAGAGTATGATTACGCAAAAAACTATATTAAACCATCGGATAAAGTTCTTGAAATTGGTTGTGGAAAAGGTGCTTTCCCTCAAAAAATAAAATCCTTAAATTATACTGGTTTGGAATTTAGTAAGCAAGCTGTACAATTTGCATCCGAACTTAGACTTAATATTCTTAATGAATCTATAGAAGATCATGCGATAATAAATTCAGAGACTTATGATGTTGTCTGCTCATTTCAAGTTTTAGAACATGTCGCTAGGCCTAACTCTTTTATAAAGTCTTGCATTAAATGCCTCAAACCTGGGGGATTATTGATTTATTCAATCCCCAGTGCTGATTCTTTTGTTACTTTTTTTAATGATCTCCTGAATCTTCCTCCTCATCATGTGACATGGTATTCTGACGAATCCCTAGAATATATAGGAAAATTATTTGAGCTAAAAGTTATCAATATTCATCATGATCCATTAACAAATGTGAGTAGAAGACGATATAAATACTATCTAATGCTTAGATATTTACAAAAATTAATTCATTATCCTAGTAACACTAATCTAATTGATCGATCTATTCGCTATAAAATCATAACTAAAATTGCATCCGTTGGTGCGAGACTAGTTCCTTCATTAATTTTAGATTCTGATCATGAACTGAAACCCTATGGTCAGTCAGTTACAATTGTTTACGAAAAACCAATGTGATATTAAGTTTCTCTATCTAAATCCTACTACGGGAGACTGGAATAAATACACCAAATTTATTTTTGACTCGAATTTGTAAGCCATTTTTTCGGATTTTTGCTAATATCTAAAATGTTTTCACAAAATGATGACAAGATTTCCTTGATTTTAAGTTATGACTATTAACAGAAACTTTCATGTATGTATTATTTTCTTCAGAAATCATAAATAGTTTCAGTTGTTAATAATTGTTAGTAATAAATTTTAATTCATTGTCAGAATTCCCATGAAAACTCCCATTGTTTTAATTATCTTTCGCCGTCCTGATAAAACTCTTAAAGTCTTTGAAAAAATTCGTCAAGTTAAGCCTTCTAAATTATTTGTGATATGCGACGCTCCACGGCCAGAGAAGTCTGATGAATATGAAAAATGTGAAAAATCTCGCGCTATTATTGACACGATTGACTGGGATTGTGAAGTCATTAAAAATTACGCTGATACTAACTTAGGATCATTTCGACGTATTCCTACTGGATTAGATTGGGTTTTTAAACAAGTAGAAGAAGCTATTATTCTAGAAGACGACTGTTTACCTGAGATTACCTTTTTTCGATTTTGCGAAGAGTTACTGGAGTGTTATAAAAACGATCAAAGAATCATGGCGATCTCTGGTAATAATTTCCAATTAGGTAACCAAAGAAACCAGGATAGCTACTATTTTTCCCACTATACTCACTCTTGGGGATGGGCAACTTGGAAAAGAGCTTGGAAATATTTTGATATGGAAATGACCAAATGGCCAGACGTTCGAGATAAAAAGTTACTCAGCTCAATCCTAGCTAATGATAGAGACGTTAAATATTGGACATCTATCTTACAAGATACCTATGACTCAAAAATTCAATCATGGGATTGTCGATGGCTTCTTTCCTCTTGGCTACAGAATGGTTTAACGATTTTGCCTAATGTCAATTTGATTAGTAATATTGGGTTTGGTGAAGGAGCAACCCATACGGCTAGCGCTAAAAATCCCTGGCTTAATTTACCCACTCAGGCCATGAGCTTTCCCTTACAACATCCTCAGTTTATTATTCGAGATAGCATAGCAGACAAATTTACTCAAAATAGTGTTTTCAATGCTAATCTTAAGTTTCGATTAGGACGTAAAATTAAAAAAGTTTTCAAGAATTATCAATTTCAGTAGTTTTTCTATGGGAGTTAATCAAAGTATTAACGAATAAGAAAAAATCTTTTCACGCAATGTTATTCTGTTTAAATTTTTATAGAAAAATTATTTCGTTTTATGAAGCTTGTTAATATTGGTTGTGGCAGTGTTTTTCATCCTGATTGGATTAATCTAGATGTGCTTCCCCTAGCGAAGGACGTTCAATCTTATGATATTCGAGAGACTCTTCCTTTTTTATCTCAGGAAATTGATGTTTGCTATAGTTCCCATGTGTTGGAACACCTCTCTAGAGAACAAGCGAAGTCTTTCTTGATAGACTGCGATCGCGTGTTGAAACCTGGGGGCATTATTAGGATTGTCGTTCCCGACCTGGAAATGATTGCTAGAAACTATTTGCAGTGTTTAGAAGCAGTGATATCAGGAAATTTATCAACGGAAAGCAACTATGATTGGATGATTTTGGAACTGTTGGATCAAGGAATCCGAGAATTTCCTGGAGGAGAAATGGGTAAATTTATGCTTAATCCCCAATTGTCGAATCAAGAATTTATCCTGTCTCGCATCGGAAATGAAGCAAAATACTACTGGGAAAGTGCTTCAATAGAACGTTCTTTTCAAGAAAAAATAAAGAATAAAACTATTGGCCAACTCTTAGAAAAAATCAGAGTCCAGATTGCTGAAGGTTTTGTGGGAGTTATTGCGGGGAAAGAAGCTAAAGTTGCTTTTCAAAAAGGAATTTTTCGTCAATCGGGGGAAGTTCATCGCTGGATGTATGACCGTTTTTCCTTAGAACGTTTATTAACAGAAATTGGATTTATCGATATTCATTGCTGTCGAGCAGATGAAAGCCGAATTCCCAACTTTAATAGTTACCAATTAGACATTATGAATGGTGCAGTACGCAAACCCGATTCTCTATTTATGGAAGGATTAAAGCCATGAAAGTCGTACTTTTGAGTAATGATGATTTGAAATGGGGGGCAGGACGAGCCGCCTATCGATTGCATCAGGGTCTGCGGAAACTTGAAGTTGATTCCCATTTATTAGTACAAACTAAATTAAGTGAAGATGAAACGGTCATTGCTCCCATAACGGTGATCGCCAAAACCTTAGCAAAAGTTAGACCAACGTTAAATTCTTTACCGCTAAAATTTTATCCCCAGTTTGATCAAGGAGTTTATTCCTGTCAATGGATACCTGATCGCCTAGTGCATCAAGTCAAACAGTTTTCGCCCCATATTATTAATTTACATGACATAACCTTGGGTTATATTCAAATTGAAACCTTAGCAAAATTTAAACAACCTTTGGTGTGGACACTCCATGATATGTGGGCTTTTACAGGGGGATGTCACTATAGTAATAGGTGCGATCGCTATCAAGATTTCTGTGGTAATTGTCCCCAATTAAATAGTCATAAAGAGCGAGATTTATCGCGATGGATATGGCAACGCAAAGCAAAAGCCTGGAAGGAGCTAAACCTTACCATTGTTACCCTAAGTCAGTGGATGACAGATTGTGTCAAAAAAAGTTCATTGCTTCAGGATTTTCCCGTTGAAATGATTGCCAATGGCTTAGATTTAGAACGGTTCAAACCAATTGATAAAGCCTTAGCTAAAAAAATATTGGGCTTACCCCAGGATAAACAAATTATTCTTTTTGGGGCGATGAATGCCACCAGCGATCGCCGTAAAGGTTTTCAGGCACTTTATCCTGCTCTAAAAATGCTCAATCAGGAACAATGGCAAGCTCGAATTCAATTGGTTATTTTTGGTTCATCCCAACCCCAGAATCCTCCTGATTTTGGTTTTCCCACTCAGTATTTAGGAAAATTAAATGACGATATTGCTTTATCCTTAGTTTATTCGGCGGCAGATGTTTTTGTTGCTCCATCTCAGGAGGATAATTTACCGAATACCGTCCTAGAATCCCTCGCCTGTGGCACTCCCTGTGTCGCTTTTAACATTGGAGGAATGCCCGATCTGATTGAACATCAAACAAATGGTTATCTAGCCCAACCTTGTGAGATTAAAGATTTAGCGCACGGTATTCAATGGATCTTAGATAATACTGAACAGGTTCATCAATTACGCGATCGCGCTAGAAAAAAAGTAGAAACAGAATTTAATCAAACAATTCAAACCCAACGATATTTATCTTTATTCAACAACATTATTAATCCTTAATGCGTCTAAATTCTTATGTTTCAACCCCAATCCGATGTTATTTTTATATTTTTAGAATTTACCTATCTCCTCTTTTGTCTCTTTTATATTTTTAATCCTTTACCCATTGTCAGATGGATTGCTTATGGTTTAGCAGGCTTTAAATTTTCCATGTCTGCTTTAGATTCATTTGATATGGAAAATTATAGAAAAGTTTATGAAGTGGTTGAAGGTATCGGCTTTGAACCTGTTATGAATCAGGAAGGAGCTTTCACCAGTCTTCTGTATATCGCCAAAATAACCCATATTCCCCTGCCATTGTTTCACATAGCTGAAATTATTTTATTTTTGTATTCTATTAGCTTTTTATTTGAATACTTTGTTCCGAAGGATACTGCGATCGCCATGAGTTTAATCTTTGGCTTGCAATCAGTACCAGGAGAACTAACGACCTATCTTTTACGGCAAATTCTCTCAACAAGTTTAATATTTATTGGCATAGGCTTTTTATTAAGGAAAAATAATTTTTTCGCCTTCTTTTTTGCAGCTATTGCCTGCACATTCCACTCCAGTTCTTTTATTTATCTTCCTCTCTTTCTGGCGAATTTATTTTCCAAAAAAATTATCAAGGTCTTAGTGATGGTTTTAGGATATATTTTTCTATTTATCCTTGCTTCTAATTTAGAATTGAGTGGTCAGCTAATCAACTCATTGACAGGAGAAACTTCTCTCTATGCTTCAAAATATCAACAAACTGAATATTATTCAACCATAAAAAACTTTAGAAATTTTACAATTGGCGGATTCAGTCTATTACTGATAGGATACTTTACTGCTATTAATATTTGGAAAAAAGCTTATTTTTGGAAAAGTCCATTTTGGCTTTACTATTCTTTTACCATTGTTATGACTTTATTTCGGATTGCCCTAGAAAGAGCTGAAATCTTTTGGTTATCATCTCGATTTAACTTTATCTCTTCAATTTTATTACTAAGTTCCAGCATCATTCTTACTTTTGAAGTTATCCCTGAAAAAGAAGATAAAATTTTTCTGGCTTTGACTGCATCTCTATTATTTGGTGTTTCTATAATCATTATTCTTGCGGGTTATGACAATAATACATTATATAAAATCCCTATTAATTGATTATTTTTGAAGTTTAGTTTGACTAATTTTTTCAAGCAGATTTAAACGAGAAGCGGTAAAAATAACGTAACAAAATAATAAACTAAAGGAGCGGTAAAAACATAACTATCTGTGCGGTCTAGGATACCGCCATGACCAGGAATCAGTTGTCCTGAATCTTTTACGCCAGCATCTCGTTTCATCATAGATTCGGTGAGGTCTCCCAAAAGACTAACAATTCCAATCAAGATACCTAATAAAGCCCCTGTGATCTGCCAGTAGGGCCAATTTAGGCACCAAGCTCCTAGAATCCCCACAAGTACACTTCCCAAAACCCCCCAGACCGAGCCTTCGACGGTTTTTTTGGGGCTGATTTCTGATAAACGAGTCCTGCCCAGCCATTTGCCCATGATATAAGCCCCGATGTCGGCTGCCCAGATGCAACAAAAGGCAAGAAACGTAACCATTAAGGTCATGGAAAAAAAGCTAGGAATTGTCCAATCTGGGGGCAGGTAATCGAGTAAGAAAAAATGACGGCTAGTTGCTTCCAGAGCATCGGGTAGGTTAGACAAACCGACCCTGAGTCTGACCCAATAACTGGGTAAATAGCCTCCATAAAATAGTCCTAATAAGGAAGTGGAAATATCCGCGATGGAGGCAAATTTGGGTTGAAATAGAAGATAAAAACAGATGAGGGTTCCTGTCAAAGGAAAAAGTGCGTCGGTTAGATCGGGGGAAAGGGTGGCGCAAATTAGCAGCATTAAGGATAAAACAATGGTTGTTTTTCCTGCGGGTTCGATGCCTTTCGCTCGAACGAGTTGAAAATATTCCTTTTGTCCCTGAAAAATAATTAGTCCGATGGCAACGGTGAAGTACCATCCGCCTAAAATGAGCATTGCTAAGGCGATCGCGATCGCCACAATCGTACTAATAATTCGAGTCCAGGGCATAGAACCGATGGGGTAAGTTAGGGCAGGAGAAATGGAGATCCCCGATAAAAAAAGTTAACCAATTCTTATCCTTACCTATTTTAGATACTTTGTCTGGATTTTAGGAATAACTTAACGTTATCCAAGGCCATAAATTGATTATCTTGCCTCAAAATCTTGATTGAATGCCTTTTGCCTCGTTCTGGGTGCTATTTACAGGGTCGAGATTGAAGGATCACAGAAGAATAGGAGACTGATCAATTTTCCAGAACTCATGGAATGAATTTGGGGGAAAACTGGCGATCGCGTCTTTGAGAATTTTGAAATTAGCTTAAAAACTAAAGGTTGTGCGAATAGTACCCATGACTAAAGGGGAATTGCGGTCATCGTTGTTGGGGGAGGTAATCACTAAGATTCCTGGGGTAATGGAAATATTATTGTTGATCGCATACTGATAAAATGCTTCCAAGTGCATGGAGGTATTACTATCTTTGGCACTAAACCCATCGGCGATCGCGACGGTAGAATTGGCGACCCAGGGCTGCATTCCGACGATAATTCCCGCTAAATTTCCTTCTTTGAAAGCATCGGGAAAGGCCAAAGTGACTGCCCAATTCCAAATATCTAGGGTTCCGCGAGGTAAGATTTCTTCTTCACTCAGGGCAATGGGATTCAGGGTAGAAGATTTAGTAAAACCTCCCCAACCACCGAGAACAAAACCATCGGTCACTTTCCAAGAAAATTCCAAACCATAGGAATTATTAGCGGTTTTTACGGCTTGTCCTAAGCTATCTTCAGCGAAAAACTGGAAATTGGATTTTAAACTACCGGTTTCGGTATCGAGATTGTTATAACCATTGATATAGGTTAACGCGACCCCAAAATTTTCACTGGGATTGTAACCAAATTGAGCGATCGCACCATAGGCACCATTGAATAATCCCTGACCCTGACTAGGATTATTGCCTTCCAGGGCGAGATACCCTAAACCCCACTGAAAATCTCCCAAAGTTCCCTGAAAACCGACTCCAGATCCCTCTGAAGTATAGTAAATCGGGTTGCGAGTCCCAAAAGAAGTCAATGCACCAGAGGCTCCGTCTCCATCTAGGAAATTAAAAGTCGTCAGAAAGTCGTCATGGGTTCCCCCTATCCCTAAAATCCAAGCCTGTACATTGCTGGCTAAGGGAAAAACGTAATGAACGGTTTCCATAAACACTTGATTGTCGTCGGGCTGGGCAAATCCAAGGGTCGATTGAAAAGTTCCGCTTTCTTCCTCAAAGGTGGGCATATTTCCCGTTGCTAAACGAATATAAAGATTATCTTCTCCTGTAAAGCTTGTATTGAGGCTTAAACGAGTCCGATGTCCTAAAACGGTATTGCGAGAAACCGCTTCTCCTCCATTTTTTTCTCCTGCGGCGATTCCTGCTAATCCTAAAACAACCTCCCCTTCCAATTTAGTGGTTGTAGAAAAAACATGATCTTCCAAAAAGGCGGTTCTTTGTTCCAAGTTATCTACCCGAACGCCCAAACTTGTTAATTCTTGCCTAAATTCTTCTGTTAGTCGCTTAATTTTGTCTAAATCGGTTCTTAAAACAGTTACATTTTCCTGTAATAATCGCTCCATTGTATTCAGGCAAGCATTTAAGCCCGCCGCAAATTCCCAACGACTCAGAGCGCGATCGCCCCTAAAGGTTCTGTCGGGATAACCGACGATACAACCATAACGTTCTACCAAGCTCTTTAATGCTTCATAGGCCCAATCAGTGGGTTGAATATCCCGCAGTTCAGAAACATTGGTAATTTGAGATAAAGTATCCTCCTGATTTTTGGGACTATTAATCATGCCATCTAGCGATCGCGGGTGTAGTTTTCTCTCATGAAGATGGGGAGAAGCTTGAGCCGATTGAGGAATCACAAGCATAATACCAGCCAGGGCAAATAGCGCGGAAAATCCCAGCAAAGAGCGGTTAATCATAATTAATCAAATAAACGGGAAAAGATAAAAATGATTATCATTCTACTTTAGCTGGGGATAGTTGAGCAAGATCCATTTTTATCCCCACCCAAACCTCTAAAATCTAAAAAGATTGATTGTTAGCTTAAGCGCGCATGAGAAAGCATCGTCAGGGCGGTATAGTTTGTCGGTACTGACAATGAAACCCAGAAATCTTCAATCTGTTCCATCAACAAATCAGGATAGTCATGGTGAAAAAAATGTTTGCCTTGAGGACATAACCAATGACGATCGCCTTCTTTTAACCAATTTTGCCAACCATAAAAAAGATTTGGGCTAATAACAGGATCATTCCCACCACAACCGATAAAGAGGGGAACAGTCACTCCTTCACGAGGAATAGAGACCTGTTTAAGGAGAGTATGAAGGGACAGAGATGTCAGTAAATCCTGCTCTAGAATCTTAACCATTGCTTGAATATGATGGTAAGAACGACAATTCAGCAGATCATAGGCAATTTGAGTCATTAACATTGAGCGACAACATTTTAAGTGATAAATTTGCTCATAATAATAGGTTTGCCAGTCAATTGAAGGATCGACTCCCACCGAAAGTAAGGTCAGAGATTTAACATTTTCTGGATGTTGACGAGCGTAGAGTAGCCCTAACAATCCACTGGCTCCATGACCGATCAGATGAATCGGATGATCACAGGATTGTAAGTAATGATCAAGAAGAGCTAACGCTATTGTGAAAGAATTAGGCTCATCTAGGGTTTGGGAATATTCCCACTGCCCTATCCTTGTTTTTTGAGAAAATCTGACGGCTAGACGAGAATTAAAGCGTTTTAAGGCAGGACTGACATTTAACCAAAGGACATCAGGAATAGTAGGCATAGATAATCTTGGGTTGTGTTTGATTGAATGATGGATTAAATTTATTTTCTAGCGTAGCTTATTCATAATTATTATCAATAAACTAATAAAAAATAAAACTGACTTAAGGGAAACATGAAACAATGGACTCGTTTCTTTCTCAAGGGCTGGCTCGGATAAGACGCATTTGCCCAGGCTGAGACTCCATATTTAACGAAAAAAACAGAAGTCTTCTTTGCTAGATACTCCAAAATATGAGACTTATCACCACTTAATTGGAAAAATCTCTAAGAACGATTCCTTCGTTAGTCACTTTTTAGAAACGATCAAAAAAGTGGGCGATCATGAACTTCCCTAGAAGGTGATCGCCTCAATTAACCCTTGAGAGTAGAACACCGTATTTTTTTAGCATAGAGCTATTGATAATTAATGTCAATAGTTTTTGAGAATAATTTTCAATAAAATTTTCAAAAGTCAGGAGTTTGATGGCAATAGGTTAATGAAATTAATTATAAATAGTCATGAAAATATTTTGAAGCCGCGATCGCTAATTGCGCAGGGACTGGGGAATCGTAAAGCAAGTTTCCATCATAAATTAGAGTGACTATACTATAGGAATATCAAGAACTAAATATAAAAACTGTTTTTCTAATTTCCTTAATATTCTCTTATTTACCTTATATCTTCGTGCGCTCTGAAAAGCCTATTAAGCTAGATTCTAATCACGATTACCCCTGTCCTTGTCGGCGGAAGGGTCGTCTTTTACCGATTACCTTGACCGAAGCCTTTGGTTGCGATCGCTGTCAACAGATTTTTGCGATCGATGAAAAGCGTCAAGAAATTGAACTATTATCGTCAGCCTATCCCTATAAACGAATCTGGCGTTGGACAGGAAATCGTTGGCGAGCATTACAGCAGACAAATAATAGTTCTTTTCCGCTTTTTCTGGGGTTGATCTTAATGATTTTAATGGGATGGTTATTTTTAGCATTGCATTCCCTACCATCCCTGAGTATGATTTTGGGAATAATGGTCGGCACAACCCTGGTTTCGTTTTTTGTCTATACCATTTGGCTTGCCTATCGGCGATAATAGCATCATGACCCAAGATAATCCGCCAAATCTCTTGCTGACAACGCTACAACGAGCGCATTCAGCTTTTTTATCCCTCGGAAATGTTAATGGAACGGAACGGAGTCGGGGGATTTCGGCAATGGCCAAAGCCTTAGCCCAATCCTTTGATCGAATTTTAGAGGCCAATACCCTCGATCTGGAAGTAAGTCGGGAAATGGCCATCTCGGAAGATCTACTAGATAGGCTGAAATTAACCCCAGAGCGATTGGCGACAACGGTTGAGCTACTGGAGCAGTTGGTGGAATTACCCGATCCCATTCAACGGGTGATGAATGCTCCCTATCAACTCAATCCTTCCCAGACCTATTGCCAATTGATGCCCCTCGGTGTGGTTGCTCTGATCTATGAGGTCTTTCCCGAATTGGGGGCGATCGCGGCGGGATTTTGTTTAAAGACTGGAAATAGTTTAGTTTTAAGGGGATGTGGGGCTTCTAGTCATTCTAATTTAGTGATTGCCCAGATTCTTCAGGAAGCCTTGGCTTCAGTCGATTTACCGACGGGGTGTTTAGAAATTTTATCCAGTGATGATGTGCCTTCGATTCAGGCTCTAGTGACCCAGGATCAATACATTAATCTGATTATTCCCTATGGTCGTCCGAGTTTGATCGAACAGGTTAATCATCTGGCGACGGCTCCCGTACTGAAGTCTGCGATGGGAAACTGCGCCCTCTACTGGTCGGCTAAAGGGGATTTAGAATTAGTCCGTTGGATGATTTTAGATAGTCATGCCAGTGAACCTGACCCTGTGAATGCGATTGAAAAAGTGTTACTCAGTCCTTCCCAAAATAGTTCCCTGGTGATGCGCTTATTTAGTAATCTTCAGGAAAAGGGGTTTAATTTGCGCGGAGATGAACAACTTTGTCAGGAATTCCCTAATTATTTGACTCTTGCTAAGGAAGTTGAGTGGGGACGACCCTATTTAAACAAAACCATCGCCTTTAAAGTTATTCCCCATTTATCCGATGCGATCGCCTGGATTAATCGTTACAGCAGTGGTCACGCCGATTGTATTGCCACCGAATCCTATCAAGAAAGCCGTCAATTTGCGATGGGCATCGATAGTGCATTGGTTTATATTAATACTTCTCCCCGCTTTACCCGTAATCCCAAGCAGGGTGAATCGTTATTTTTAGGAATTTCTAATCAAAAAGGTCATAGAAGGGGTTTAATCGGCCTGGAAACTTTTACCACTCTCAAGCAAGTTGTACAGGGCAACGGCAAGATCTAGAACTCCTCTCTTTAGTCTCTATTGTCCTTTTTTCTGTCACTCAAGTAGGAGAAATTGACCATGACTGTTACGTTAAATCTGCCCAAAGTCTATACACCTGAAGAGTATTTGAATTTAGAAATTCACTCCGATATTCGTAATGAATACCTTGATGGAGAAATTATCCCGATGACTGGTGGAACTCCTGTCCATAATCAATTAATTAGTGCATTGAATGCGTTGTTATGGTTTGGATTAAGGGGCAAGCCTTACAGCGTTTTTATGGCAGATCAACGGCTTTGGATACCCGATTACCAACTTTATACCTATCCTGATGGGATGGTAATTCAGAATCCTGTGGAGTTACAATCGGGGCGCAAAGATACGGTGACAAATCCTCTTTTATTAGCAGAAGTTTTATCCAATTCTACCAAAGCCTATGACCGAGATGAAAAGTTTGCGGCCTATCGTACTTTGCCAACTTTTCAAGAATATTTATTAATTGATCAATCCTCTCTACACTTAGAGCAGTATCTTAAGCAGGGCGATCGCCAATGGTTATTTCGGGAATATGATCAGCCTGACGATAAAATTCTGTTAGCTTCTATTGCTCTTGAGATTCGATTAGGTGATTTGTATGAGCAAATCAATTTTGATTAAGAATTCACTGTCCAATCTTCTATTATTAACGCTGGAATTTTACTAAAATCACGATTATTTCTGGTTAATAAAATTAGATTATTAGACAACGCGATCGCGGCAATTCTCAAATCCATTGTTGCAACTCGAACTTTTTGGGTTCGTAGATCATTGAATTGGATTATTGCTTTAGTATCAAAAGGTAAGATTAAGGATTTAGAGAAACTTATTAAAATTTCTTGTAATAATTGATAACCGCGCGCTAGTTCTATATTAGTTTGAGAACGATTGATAAAGCTATTGGCTCCGACAACTTGTTCGTGTAAACTAATGACACTCAAGGCAAAGTCATTAATCGAATACTTAGCCATTCGTCGGGTTAATTTTTGAAATTCTGAACCTGAACGACGCTGTAAAAAACTGATATGATCAGTATCCAATAGATATTTAGTCATGTATTATTCAAGTTTATCTAAAGGGCGATCCGATTGGCGAAACACTCGACCATATTCCAAAGCTTCCAGAAATGCGGATTCGTCAGAAATTGAACCAACAAGATTCTGTAGCCAATTTTCTGTGTTCTCTTTTTTATTGACCTGTGCTTGAAGCTCACAAACCATTTTTTCTAAATTAGTTAGACGGGTTTCGAGATTGATTTGGTCTACCATAGAAAAGATACTCAGCGCGATCGCCAAGATTGTGGTTAACATATATCAATTATCATAGTCTATTAGGATCAAAAATTATGATGACATCCTCTACCAAAACCTATGATCAAGACTTCGCCCTTTGGGTTGAAGAAAATATCGCGCTGCTTAAGGCTAAAAATTATGACGCAGTAGATTGGGACAATTTAATTGAAGAGGTAGAAGGTTTGACTCGGAGCGATAAACGGGAGTTAGAAAATTATCTAATTACGTTATTTGAACACGCACTGAAACGGCGATATGTGTCTTTACCCGATTGTTATCGCGGCTGGGAAGTGACCTTAAATCGTACTCAATATAAGTTAAAGCAAATTTTGAGAGATTCTCCTAGTTTACGTAATTATTTTGTTAGTCTTATCGAAGAGTGCTATCAAGATGCTTTGAAAAATATGCGTGTGGAATATGATGCGATTTTTCCCGATCGCCTACCGTTTAGCGAAGACATTGATCAATTATTAACGGAAGAATTTTGGAATTAGAGGCAACCGTAGGGGGAAATTGCGATCGCCCAAAAATCCAAATATTCCAATCGAAAACAATCCACCATTGATACAATGCGCTATCACATCCATCACAAAACGAGTTATACCTACAATCAACCCGTATTCCTCAAACCCCATCTTGTTAGGCTCCGACCCCGCTCTAATAGTTGGCAAACCCTAGATAACTTTTTCATTAAAATCACGCCTCAACCCGTCGGTATTTCAGAGATTAATGACTTAGACGGCAATAGCTTACAAAAAATTTGGTTTACGGCTCCCACAGAACAATTTGCTCTCGAAATCGAGTCAGAGATTGAAACCCATATCGATAATCCCTTTAATTTTCTCCTTGAACCCTGGGCATTGAAGTTGCCGATGGATTATCCAAACTCTCTATTTCATCAACTCCAGTCCTATTTACGACCCTATAGTGCCATACCCGATGCGATCGCCTTAGCTTTAGCCCAGGACATTCTTCACCAAGAAAAACAAGATACTTTAGCCTTTCTCAATGCCTTAAATCAGCATATTTATAAAAACTGTAGTTATGTCGTCAGAGAAACGGGAGATCCTTGGGAAGCGGGCATCACTTGGCGGAATAAAACAGGTTCCTGTCGGGATTTAACGGTTTTATTTATGGAAGCGTGTCGGGCAGTCGGATTAGCCACTCGATTTGTCAGTGGTTATCAAGAGGGAGATCTTGCAACCGATGATTGGGAATTGCACGCCTGGGCAGAAGTCTATTTACCTGGGGGTGGTTGGCGCGGTTACGATCCGACTCATGGATTAGTGGTCAGCGATCGGCATATTGCCCTAGTTGCGAGTGCCAATCCTCTTTATACGGCTCCTGTGGTAGGAGAAATTGTGCCAGTAAGTCCCTTTATGACAACTGGAAAATTGGTGCAATCAGCAATGCAGACTCAAGTTGTGGTTCGTTTGCAAAATGCAGGAATGTCTATGTCCCAATCTTTAAAGTCCACTTAAAAGTCACCCAAATGGGTGAAGTAAATAGGGATTTAAAATGGGATTGTAAGAACAGATAGAAGAAATCGTTCATCTCTTCACACAATAGAAAGTAGTTCGCAAGAGACGGAAGTAAGGACAATAATTTTACCTGAAGGAACGCGCTACAAATCCCATTCATACAGGAGAATTTTTAATGATTCGTAAGACTTTTTTAACGTTAGCGGTTGTATTTTTTGCGGTTTTAACGCTGGTAATTATGCCCGTAAATGCAGGTGAAGTTTCTACCCAAGGAACGGAACAACAATCTAACCAATATTCCCAAACAACTCAAGGATTTAATCAATCCGACGCGGTTCAATATGCTCAAATAAGCTGGCCTTTCCAAAAAGACCAAAATCAAGGAGAACAGGTTCAACAGCAATCTCAGGAGTCTCAAAATAGTAATCAATCCCAAAACCAAGGGGAACAAACCCAGCAGTATGCTCAAAAATAGGAACCCCAAAATAGCAATCAGGGAAACCAGAGCCAAAAGGAGCAATCTGAGCAACAACAACCGTCTCCTAACCAAAATGATTCCCAGAACAATCAAGTAAACCAAGAAAGTCAACAAAGTCAACAAGTATCTTAATCTACTGATTGATCATGGGTTTCCCACAAGTCTAGACTTAATGCTATAACGAAAAAAACGTGGCCTTTTAATCCCTAAGAGGAGCCACGTTTTTTGTATTTAAAGATAATTCAACTAATGCCAATGTAAATGTCTCTTTAGTTTAGCCAAAGCGGATCGTCATAAAGACAATACGCGCAACAAAAACTCCCGCTAAAACCCAAGTAACGACAGGAACTTCATGGGATTTGCCTTGCATCGATTTGATGATGGGGTAAGTAATCATCCCTACGGATAAACCTGCCGCGATCGAATAACTCAGGGGAATGAGAAAGATGGTTAAAAAAGCAGGAATGGCTTCTCCCATATCCCCCCAACGGATACCCGTCACACTGGAAACCATTAAAACCCCCGTAATAACCAACGCAGGTGTGGTGGCAAACGAGGGAATAGCTTCAAAGATAGGGATGAAAAACATGGCAAAAATGAACAAGATAGCGACAATGAAAGAAGAAAATCCTGTTCGTCCTCCTTCTGCAATCCCAGAAGCCGATTCAACAGAGGTTGTTACGGTAGAAGATCCCATGACTGCCCCCGCCGTTGTGGCGATCGCATCAGCCATTAAGACTTCATTGGCACGGGGGATTTGTCCCTTTTCATCAAGATAACCTGCTTGGGAAGCTAATCCTGAAAGTGTTCCAATGGTATCAAAAATATCTACAAATAGGAAGACCAGCAAGACCGAGACAAAATCAACCCAATTAGTAGAATTAATCCCCGAAACACCTCTAATCGCCTCACCGAAAAGATGCACAGGCAGTGGGGGAATCTGAATAAATCCCTTGGGCCACGAAGCGGCTCCGACAATCCAACCCAACAGGGCTGTGGCCATAATGCCCCAGAGTAAAGCCCCTTTTATCCGTCTGACAATAAACGCGGAGGCAATTAAGATTCCCAGAAAAGCCATGATGGTCGGCCATTGACGAAAACTTCCAAAAGCGGTTTTAGTGGCAGGATTGGCAACAATGAGTCCCGCTCCCCCAACCTTGGGATCACCCGCTAGACCAATATAGGCAATAAATAGACCAATCCCCGCCGTTGTCGCAATTTTAATCGAAGAAGGAATCGCGACAATGAGATGGCGACGGATATCGGTAACTGTCATGGCAATGAAAATAAGACCTTCCACCAATACAGCCGCCAAGGCCAATCGCCAGCTAAACCCTAAACCAATGACAACGGAATAGGCAAAATAAGCATTTAATCCCATTCCAGGCATGGTAGCAAAGGGATATTTAGCATATAAAGACATAATCAATGTCCCGATCGCCGCCGATACCCCTGTCGCAATGACCAACTCTGGGAATAAATCTTTGGGTTGCTCTAGAAAAATGGCATCAGATAAGATGAGCGGATTTACGATTAGGATGTAAGCCATCGTCATAAAAGTCGTAAGTCCAGCCAAAATTTCTGTGCGAAAGTTGGTTTTATAGAACTCGAATTCAAAATAGTTAGCTATCTTCGCTTGCCATCCCGAATACGGCGGCGGTGGAGATTGGCTAGCTTCAACCATTTCTAAATTAATTTCATTACTCATTTACCGTAGCTCCATCGTAATTCTCGTTAATAAAAATCATTTACAAGAGACAGCCTATACTAGTCCGTTGAGATAGGAGGTTTTGTAGTTTTAGGTACAAATTAACGAGTCTTCATCTGGTAAATTTTCACCAAAGTTATGAATTTTGCCTTGATTTAAAGTTTCTTTCGTTAAATCAATTTTTGGTGTTGAGTCTATTTTTTTTAGCGGTATTACTTAGTTTTTCTGTAAATACCGCGAACTCGTTTAACTATTTTCTAATTATCTAATTAACTGAAAGTGATCGTGATCACAAAAAATTATTGATTTTTTCTCTGAGTTAACGCTGAGATCACCTTAAAGTTTAAGTTTTTCTTTCGTAAAATATTACCCTTTTAATTTCTAATGCTTAAAGTAATTCGGAGTTCGTTCTTAGATTTTATTGATGATCCTTTCTACACATCAGAAGCGGCGAGTGTTCGATATCTAGAAGATGGATTGTTGGTGATTGAAAATGGCAAGATCAAAGATTTTGGAACCTATGAACAACTCCAGGAAAAATATGCGGGTATAGACGCGATCGCCTATCCCGACAAACTGATCATGCCAGGGTTTATTGATACCCATATCCACTACCCCCAAACCGCAATGATGGCGGCCTACGGAGAACAATTATTGGAATGGTTGAGCAAATATACCTTTCCCACCGAAGCAAAATTTAAAGATAAAAATTACGCCGCAGCAATTGCCACTGTCTTTTTAGATGAACTCCTCAAAAATGGAACCACGACAGCTTTAGTGTTTGCCGCCGTTTTTCCCGAATCCGTCGATGCCTTTTTTGAAGAAGCCGAACGTCGCAACCTACGAATGATTGCGGGCAAAGTGATGATGAACCGCAATGCTCCCGATTTTCTACTAGATACCGCCCAATCTTCCTATGACGAAACTAAAGCTCTCATTGAAAAATGGCATCAAAAGGGCCGCTTACTCTACGCCGTAACGCCTCGTTTTGCCATCACCTCAACCGATGAGCAATTGGATCTCGCGGGTAAACTTTTATCAGAATTTCCTGACGTTTATTTGCATACCCATTTGTCAGAAAATGTTAACGAAGTCCAGTTTGTCGCCGAACTTTTCCCCAACAGTAAAGGCTATTTAGATGTCTATGACCAAGCAGGTTTAGTCAAAGAAAAATCCATCTTTGCTCATGGAGTTCAACTCACTGAGCAAGAATTTAAACGCTTATCAGAAACCAAGTCTGCCATTTCTTTTTGTCCCACTTCTAATTTATTTTTAGGCAGTGGTTTATTCAAACTCCATCAAGCCAAATCCACCGAAACTCCTGTGAAAGTCGGTTTAGGAACGGATATTGGGGCAGGAACCAGTTTTTCCTTATTACAAACTGCGAATGAAGCCTATAAAGTTGTACAATTACAAGGTGAAAAATTATCTTCCTTTAAAGCGTTATTTTTAGCGACTTTAGGAGGGGCAAGGGCATTGTCTTTAGAAGATAAATTAGGAAATTTCGAGATCGGAAAAGAAGCCGATTTTATCGTACTTGATCCCAAGGCAACCCCTGCAATGGCATTACGGAATGCAGACTTCCCTGTAAAAACCCTAGAAGACATAGCAGATAAGGCTTTTGCGATCATGATTATGGGAGACGATCGCACCATCGAAGTCACTTATATTATGGGAGAAATTGCCTATCAATCTATTTAGATCTGTTGTTTTAACCAAGCTAAATTATCTAATCAATTTCAATCACTTTTGGGAATATTTGGGTCGCAAAAAAACTTATCTGGAATGTTTTTCGATTTAAATAAAATTTAGAGAAAGATCAACTTATTCCTTGACAAAACCTCAGTCGTTGAATTTTTAACTAATCCAATCATTGATTTCAATGGTCGTACAACGATGAGAGGTTAAAATTTACTATTCATTTTGGCACTTTATATTTGGTAATTCATCCATAAAATGTAGCTTAAAAAACAAATTCCCCTTAAAAATAATGATATTTGTATGCAAATCTTGTTTTGTTAATTTATCGGGTGTGAGAAAGTGAACAATTTTTCTAATTTTGTATTGCAAAAACTAGCATTACGGCGATTTTCCTTGGGATTGATGGCCGCCTCTGTGGGAATGTTTTGGGGAGTAGAGAATGCTTCCCGCACCGCCCAGGCTCAATCTTTATCAGGAGATATTCCCAAGGTCTCGGAGTTGGCAAACCCTGCCTCCACCGACCTGTCTGACATAAAATCCTTCAAGAGTAATCAGCCCCAACGTTATCAACTCAACTCCAAATCTACCTCTACCTCGGATTCTCTTTCCCAGGTCACGTCTGTTTCGGAATTACGGGATGTGCAACCCACTGAGTGGGCCTATGAGGCTTTGAAAAGCTTAGTTGAACGTTATGGTTGTATCGTTGGCTATCCCGATCGCACCTTTCGGGGGAATCGCGCCCTCAGTCGTTGGGAATTTGCGGCTGGTTTGAATGCCTGTATGAACGTCATGGAACGTTTACTCCAGGAAAATGTTACCGTCTTGGGAGAAGATATCGACAAGCTCAAGACCCTAGCCCAACAATTTGAACAGGAATTAGCCCAACTCGGTGCAAGAGTCGATAATCTAGAAACCCGTACCGCTTATTTGGAAGATCATCAATTCTCGACCACCACGAAACTATCGGGTCAAACCTTTATTTACCTGAGTGGGGCTGGAAGTGGCGGAAACATTCGGGCAGAAGGAGCCAATGTCTTTACTCCCTTCAATCCAGCACGGAATCCTGATGACAACATTCCCATTTCCCGTGTCATCACAGACCAACCAGGGATAACGATGAGTTATTTAAGTTGGATTAACTTTGAAACCTCCTTTACAGGGAAAGATAATTTAACCGTCCAATTGGCCGTCGGTAACGGGGATGCTCCTGCAAACCAATTCCTCTCGGCAGGTTTTTATAACTCAACGGGAACCCCTTTCCCCTTACAAACAGGTGCAGATACGGGAAATAAAGTAGTTATCCGAGACCTGTTTTATAGTTTCCCCGCCGCCGATAATCTCCAGTTAGTGGTCGGGCCACGGGTTAATCTCTATCGTTATTTTGATGGCAACCGTTTTACCTACTTCATTAATGGGCCAGAAAGCTTTAACAGTAGTGGTTCCACCCAGTTTGCGACCGTTGACCGAGGTTCGGGTGCAGTCGCTGATTGGAAAATTAACGATGCGTTTCGTTTTACAGCCGCTTATGTCGGTGCCAGTAATGAGTTTTTACCCCAGGCCTTTTCAACGGCGAATGATCCGAAATTTGGTTGGTTTGGCGGCTCCTGGACGGCGATCGCCCAATTAAGTATTGCCGCAACCGATAACCTCAATCTACGATTCCTCTATGCCCGTTCCCGCATGGAACCCGATCCCTTTAATGGCTTCGTGGGGGGTGCTATTGGTGAACCCCTACCCTATGGTTTTGCTGATGATGGGTTTGGGGGAACCTTACGCCATGCCTTTGCCGATACCTACCTCTTTAATATGGATTGGTTAGTCACCGAAGGCTTTGGATTGTTCGGGCGATATAGTTACGGCAGCACCAGCTTAACCCCAACCGATGCCGCTCGCTCAGGGGGTACGGTGAACTCCCAAGCCGTACAGGTCGGTTTTGCCTTGCCTGACCTGGGGAAAGAGGGGGCCCAGGCTAACGTCTCCTATTTAATTCCCATGTCTGTGACCAGTGGACGAGAATTTCTTGTTGCAGGTGGTGGAGACGGCGGTGTTCAGTCTGAGATTGAAGTGAATTATTATTATCCGATCAATAATAATATTGCGATCGTTCCATCTTTTTATCTGATCATGAAACCCAACAACTTTACGAGCAATGGACCCATTTATGTCGGAAATCTGCGGACTCAATTCTCTTTCTAGGTGCTTTGTCTAATTCATAAATCGTGTTAAGAGTCGATCATTCGGCTCTTTTTTATTTTAAGATAGGAGCATATCACCTTTTTGACAAGAATAAATACCTAAACTAAAATGAATAACAGACAATTATTTATAGAGGGATACTTAAATAAAATATCCGAGCAGTTTAGTATAGATAAAGATATATCGTTTGAGATTTTCTCCATTGCCGCGATTACAGAACGACCCTTCCAAGAGGTCTATGATGATATCCAAATCAGACAAAAACGAGAAATCGATTCTAATCTTAAAGGAAAAGATGGTGGTATAGATGGTGCAGTATTTGTAGAACAAGGTAGCTACTATACATTAATGGTATTTCAGTGTAAGAATAGCCCAAGCCTAAAAACAAACCAGCTTGATAAATTTCGCCATGATGTAGAGGATCTTTTTATCTATGGAATAAATAAACTTCATACAGAGTTACTTCAACCTAAAATAAATGAATATCAGCAGTTATCCAAAGACGGTTTTATTATCGAAATTAAATATTATTTCGTCTATGCTGGTTCTAATAATGATCCTAAGTATCCTGCTAATAATCAAAATTATCAGGCTTACCATCGATCAGGTGAATACGAAATTTGGGATATAGAAGCACTTTATGAAAAAATTAGCCAACTCATTAAAGCTCAAGCCAAACGTAAAGAGATTAAATTCATTTTTAATCCTCAAATTTCAAATATTATCATTTCTGATAGACAAGGACAAGGCTTATATACTTATTCTGTTGGCAATGTTAGAGCCGCAAACTTTCGCATCGAAGCGGATGAGCTTTGTAGATTAGTTGAAGAAGAACTATCTGCCAATAATACTTACGAATTTCTTTTTTCTGATAATATTCGCTCTTTTTTGGGGTTCAAAGTTAGACCAAATCAAAGAATGAAAGAAACATTAACAAATCCAGATTCGGCGATCTATTTTCCTCTTCTGAATAACGGCGTAACAATCATTTGTGAAAGAATGGAGATTCCTTCTACTTTACAAAGTGGAAAATATATTTTACCCGCCTATAATCCCATCATTGTGAATGGTTTACAAACGACTCGTGTTATTTATGAAGTGTTTGAGGAAATCAAACGAAAAGGAAATAATAAACTTCAAAATGTTTTTGTAAATGTGCGTTTATACGAAACAAGTGATACTGAGATAGTTGAAAAAATTACAGATGCGACTAATACTCAAACTCCTATTTCTTATAAAGATAAAGTAAGTAACAAAGACTTCAATTTATATGTCAAAGAAGTATTTGCTAATCAAGGAATTTCATATATTACGAAACGCGGCGAAATTTTTTCTAATTATCTAAGTAAGCAGTTAAAGTCCACGATTGAAAGTGATACACTTTTACGGTTTTGGTATGCAACTTTTTATGAACAGCCAGAAACTGCCAAAAATAGTGTTTATGAAGTGATGGAAGCTATTTTTGATGCTACAAATAATAATAGTCATCCATTACATGAATTGTTTAATGGCGAAAAAAACTCACCGATTTATCAGCAATTAATCTATTCGTATGAGATTTATCGCCATGTTCAAAATCAAAAAAAAGCTCAACAAGGGTCAAGAGAATATATTAGCCATGCGACGGAGTTACTCGCCTATGGCATTTACAAGTATTTAGAAAATGATTTGACGAATATTAATCATTCAGAAAAATTAGAAGAAGCATACCAATTTGCCCTTGACATTGTAGATCAGATTATAAAAAAACAAATAGAGTTGTATAAAAAACAAGAAAAATCTTTTTCCTACAGTGGCTATTTTCGCAAAGCAAAATGTAGAGTTGACTATAACCTTCAAGCGGGTATTATTGATGATGATTCGATTATACAAAAACTGTTGCAAATTCTTTAAGTTGCTTTCCTTGCCCATCTAAACTACTATAGCAGTCGTTAGAAAGTATTCTTATTAAGGGGTCTCATGGGTAAGAAGTATCACGTTTATGGTGTGGGAAATGCTCTCGTTGACATGGAATTTGAAGTCACGCCAGAGCGGTTGCAAGAACTCAAGGTTGATAAAGGGGTCATGACCCTCGTAGATGAAGAACGACAAAATCATCTTGTCGCTGAACTTCGGGAGCATCTCTGCAAACAAAGCGGAGGAGGGTCTGCGGCTAATACAATGGTCGCGATCAGTCAATTGGGTGGTAAAGGTTTTTATTCCTGTAAAGTGGCTAATGATGACGCGGGAACCTTTTATCTTAAGGATTTGGCCGCTTGTGGGTTAGAGACTAATCTCCACAGGGGCGATCGCGAGCAGGGAATTACGGGAAAATGTTTAGTGTTAGTGACCCCCGATGCCGATCGCACCATGAACACCTTTTTAGGCATCACAGGCAGTCTCTCGGAACAAGAATTAGTGCCAGAATTGATCCAAGAGTCTGAGTATGTCTATCTAGAGGGTTATTTGGTCACCTCTCCTACGGGAAAGGCCGCCGCGATCAAGGCTAGAAAAATTGCAGAAAGTGCAGGAGTCAAAACCAGTTTTTCCTTATCTGATCCCAACATGGCCAACTTTTTTAAAGACGGTTTATTAGAAATTATCGGCGATGGACTAGATTTTATTTTTGCCAATGAATCAGAAGCCACCACACTGGCGGGCAGTGATGACCTGAATTCCGCGATCGCCTACCTAAAAACCTTGAGCAAAGGATTTGCTATCACCAGGGGCGCAGAAGGTTCCTTAATCTTTGATGGCGAAAACCTCCTCACCATTCCCACCACTCCCGTCAAGGCGATCGATACCGTTGGTGCAGGAGATATGTATGCAGGAGCCTTTCTCTATGGCATTACCCAGGGCATGAGTTATGAACGGGCTGGAAAACTAGCGTCTATTAGTGCCGCCCGAATTGTGACTTGCTTTGGAGCCAGACTAGAAACGACTGAACTTCAAGCCCTCGTGAATCAAATTTAGTCAATTTATCAAAAATATCTCCCCTTCCCTGACCGAATTGATGCCTAGCCTTCTTCGGTGTTCCTTTTCTCAGGCGGGCTAAGGGGATTTTATCTAAAATATCAATATTAATCTTTTCAAGCAAGCGGCGATCGCGACTTTTTAGGATAATAGATCAAAAAATCATCGTTTTATTTAGCATAATCTTGTACAACCTAACTCTTATGTAATCGATAAGTTTTATTAACACTCAAACCCCAATAAGACTCAGTATTTTTTCGGAGATTGTTAGAGAGATTTTCTCAAAAAAACTGGTTTCTACACTAATTAACGACGACAATAATCCCTAGAATGACTCCTGAGAATAAAGATTAAAATTAATTTTAATAAAGAATTAAGATTTATGACAACCTCTCCATAAATTCCATTCCATTCTGGAAAATCGTAGTAAAATCCGATACAGATAAACATAAATTCCCTTGGTAAAAATATCCTTATCGTAGTACTCTAAGGCTTTTTGCAGAAAACACTTTCCTGCGCCAAGCGTTCCCTTATCAGGAGCAGCTGCATACTATGAAGATTAATGATTTTCTTCGATCTTACGAAAAAGGTCTGCGAGATTTTCCGAAAATAAACCTTCAAGGTTCTTACTTGTCCCAGGTCATGCTGATCTCGGTGAATCTAGCAGACTCGAATCTCATTGGCACCAATCTAAGTCGAGCTTTTTTAACGAAATCTAACCTAAGTCGGGTTCAGCTCAATTGGGCCGACCTCACCTACGCCAAATTAAATCAAGCTTGTTTAGATGAGGCCGATTTAACGAGGGCAGATTTGACGGGAGCTTTTTTAGTCAAATCGAGTTTGGTGGGTACTCGTCTGAGTGGCGCGAATGTGTCCTACACCAATCTACGGGGGGCCGATTTACGGCAAGCGAATCTGAGTGGTGCGAATTTGCTGGGAGTCAACCTACGGGATGCAAACCTACAAAAAGCTAATTTTAATTGGGCGAATCTGCAAGAAGCTCGCTTAAGTGGCGCGATTCTGACGGAAACTTCTTTCTGGGAGACGAATTTTAGTCGGGCTTTGATGAGAGAGGTGGATCTCCAGAAGGCTAATTTAGAAGGAGTGAATCTCAGTGATGCTCGACTGGTGAGAGGTCAGTTACAGGGCGCAAATCTCCAAGAGGCAAATCTGCAAAGGACTAATCTGAGAAATGCAAATCTGACAGGGGCCAATTTGGCGGGCGCGAATCTTACGGAAGCTAATTTAGAAGGAGCAAACTTTACCCATGCAATTTTAGATGACGCAATTTTGCAGGGAACTAATCTGAATGAAGCTATTATCTTTGAAAATCAAGCCAATATTTTGAAGAAAGAAGATTATTCAGGGAAAACGCTGAGTTTAGCTGAGCAAATGTCTGCTATGTCTCTCTTCAATCCTGGTTTTGCGATGTAAGGATTTTTCTATGGATGCGCTCAATTCTACGGGCTATAGTGTGGTACTCGTTACCGCCGCTTCTCAAGCTGAGGCAACGGCGATCGCGACGATGTTGATTGAGGAAAAATTAGCCGCCTGTGTCAATGTTTTTCCTGTGCAGTCCATTTATCAATGGCAAGGCCGTATTCAGCAGGAATCAGAATTTCAGTTAATCATCAAAACAAATCTCGCTAAATTTTCAGAATTATCCAGCAGAATCCAAGAAATTCATTCCTACGAAGTTCCTGAAATTATCGCCCTACCGATTGTGTCTGGTTCTGAATCCTATTTAGCTTGGCTGAGTGATATTTTGAATTAAAATTGACGCTTAGGCATGAATTCAACATTAATTCAATGTTTTTTTAAGCTATTATTTCTGTTTTTACGGCTCCCTCGGTATTGATCCAGGCTAATTGTTTAATTTGGGCATTACGGGCATAGGCACGAATTTCGTCCATAGCGCGATCGCCTAACTCTAATTCCACCCGTAAAGTAGGCTGGGCATCCCGTAAAGACTGGGCATAACGAAACGCCTGGCTACGATCTTCCGTAGAAAGGGGAATCACCAAACAGTCAATCAGGGGTGTGGTTTTGGGGAGATGTTCCGTTGGCAGTAAACAGGCGTGTAAATCCTCAATATTGAGAGAAAATCCAATCCCTGGTAAGGATTTTTTCTGGGGATGATAAAGCCCTAATAATTGGTCATAACGCCCCCCCTGTCCCAAAATATGGGATTGGTTGCCCGCAACACTAACCGCTTGAAAAACAATACCTGTGTAGTAGTCAAAGGGTTGTAGCCAACTGAGATCTAAAATTAGGGAAATTTGGGATTGATCGCTCTGGCGGATGATTTCAACCAAAGATTTTAAGTTTTTAATTCTTTCCTGACTTGCAGAATCTAAGTTCAATTGGGAAACGGTTTCTAGAACTGTTTCGGCTTCTCCCCGTAAATCAAATAATTGTAAAGCCCAATCTTTTAACTCGACGGTCGGATAATTTAAATTGCTGAGTTTGACGTAATCTAGGTCGATCAGACATTCCCGAACTTCTGTTTGTAAAGGCTCGGTCAATCGAGACAACAGCGATCGCGTCAGACCCGCTTCTCCCACAATGACTTGCCACTGGGGAATACCTAGCGCTTTTAAACCATCGGCCATCAAGAGCAACATTTCCGCATCCGCCATCACCCCACCGACAAATAGCAATTCTACCCCCGCTTGGTAAAATTCCAATTGGCGACCGTGATAACCCACAGGCGGTTTGCGAAAGACATTCGCCCGATAACAAAGGCGTTGGGGATAAATACTATCGGACATACGAGTGACTGCCGCCCGTGCAATGGAAGCCGTTAATTCAGGACGCAATCCCAAATTTCCCGCCGAACTATCCTGGAGTTGGATCACCGTTGACGGTTCAATCGCGCCCCCTGCAATCAGGGTATCCAGCCATTCCAAAGTGGATGTCACAATGCGCTGATAGCCCCAACCTTGAAAAATATCCTGTAGGCGGTTATTAATCCACGCTTTTTGAGCGACTTCGACGGGCAGTAGATCCCTCGCTCCTGCGGGTGGTTGATGAATCATAGAGGAGGTCACAATAGTAAGCCAAAAATTTTTAATCAGGGGCAAGTTACCCTATTCTACTTTTTCTTGCCCCCAAAAAATCCCCCAAAAAATCCCGACTTCGTAGATTTACTATCTTTCTTATCATCGGGGGGAAGCACCTTATCCAGTTCTTTTTTTGCCAGGATATTCAATGGATCGCTCGGATTAATCTCTAAAGCCATCGTAATGTGGACTTTTGCCATTGTGGCCATTTTGCTTTTTAGATAACACAAGCCCAATAAACAATGGGATTTACTATCCCTGGGATCAATTTTTAAGACTTCTCTCAATTCCGCGATCGCCTCAGAATAACTGTTCTGATCATACTTTTCCTTCGCTCGTCGGTAATAAATTTCCTGGGGCGGAATTTTAGGGGTTTCTTTTTTCGGCTCTTCCTTCCCAGGAGACGTTTCGGTCACAATCGTTGCATCCACTCTCGGACGGAGAGACGCAGAAACCATCGTTGGGGACGAGGGTTTAGACGAAATTGGTTGTTCCGACTTCATCATCAGATAAATTAGATTTAACTCGCTAATATAGGCGACTCTTTGAAAAATATTGTCTAAATCCTTATAAAGATCCGTAATCAAAGGGTGTAGAAGTTGACGATAAACTAAATCTAAATTATTTGTTGCTCTCAAGAGTTTTTGACCATCTTCATGGGCCAACGTAATTTTATCTTTTTCTGGAGCCAGCCCCCTGGCAATTTCGGAAATGATTAAAACCTGCTCCGTTCGACTACTCTCCCGTGACAAAATCTCGTAGGCAGGATTGACTAATTTAGAAAAAAGCTTAATCGCTCGTTTTTTATCGGCGGTACTTTCTAATTTACAGGTATCAGGGTGAAGAAAATAGGCAATTTTCAAATAGCGTTGACGAATCTCTGGCGCTCCCATATCTAACGGTGTTCCCAAAATAGCGTGATAGTCCATCACATTATATTTAAATAGTCCTTGCTGAATTGGAAACTCTACCATTATTCCTCGTACTTAATTCCGAACCCCTATTTCATTGTTTACTACATTTCAAAAAATGCCTAACTTTTTTGATTAAAAATCATATTTTCAGTAAGTTAATTAAGTTTTTTATCTAAGAAACCAGTAAACCAATCGGCAGAATAGAGTAAAGACTGACTTAATTCCTGATGAATTAAACCATTAGTCGCTAAAATTCGTCCTGATTGAATGTCTAACGAATGATTGTCATAACTGGTGACCATTCCGCCTGCTTCTTCTAGGATAACAACGCCCGCCACAATGTCCCAAGCTTTGATTCCCCGTTCCCAGTATCCCTCCAATCGTCCACAGGCCACGTCCGCCAAATCCAGTGCGGCAGAACCACTACGGCGAACGCCCTGGGTTAAATGGGTCAAATGACAAAATTCTGCATAATTATTATCAAGGGTTTCTCGACGGTCATAGGCAAAGCCCGACACTAAAAGACTTTTCTCCAAGCTTGTTGTCTGGGAAACGCGAATCGGACGACGATTAAGGGTTGCTCCTAGCCCCTTCGCTCCGCGAAATAACTCTTGCCGAAAGGGATTATAGATCGCACCGACCTGGGGGATTCCTGCAATCATCAACCCGACGGAGACACAGGCGACAGGATAACCATGAGCATAATTAGTGGTTCCATCCAGGGGGTCGATCGCCCAAAGATAGGGATTGGCGGTTTGATCCCCTAAATAGCCCGATTCTTCGGCTAAAATCGCATGATCGGGACAATGGCGAGCAATGATGTCTAGAATAATCGATTCTGCTTTTTTATCTGCCTCTGTGACCAAATCCCCTGGCCGACCTTTTTCGGCGATCGCCTTTAATTTTCCATAGAGATCTTCAAGTACCGCCCCCGCCGCCAAAACGGATTCGGTCGCAATATCCAAAAAGTTTAATAAATTCTGTTGATCAAAGGTCATGGGGCAGATTTTAGGTTAAAAGTTAAAAAAACAAGGAAAAATTAGTCAACGGAATTTAAACAACGAATACTAGAAAACAGTGGCTAACAGACTAATCTTCATCTAAGGGTAGGCCAAAACGTACCTTCCCACGGCCAAAATAGCGACCAAATTGTAATTCATAAACCTCATCCTCATCCTGGGTTTCCACTTCCAGATCAGAGCAGGGATAACTCACGCATAAAAGCGCGTAACCTTTTTTTTGTAATTCGGGAGAAAGTCCCATCGCTTCAGGTTGATCCACCTCTCCCGACAGAATACGAACGGCACAACTCGTACAAGCTCCATTGCGGCAGGAAAACGGTAATTTATAGCCCTGGGCTTCTACACTGTGAAGAATATAGCGATCTTCAGGCACAGATAGGGTGTAGGATTCCTCGGTTTGGCGGTGATGAATCCGAATTTGATAGGAGCGAGTCATAGTTTTTTGAATTAATTTGAGTGATCGGCCATTATCTATTGTATGATGTAAAGCTGTGACCCACCAGGAGAGGTGGCCGAGTGGTTGAAGGCGCAGCACTGGAAATGCTGTTTAGGGGTAACTTTAACGAGGGTTCGAATCCCTCCCTCTCCGTACAAAGTCTGAATATTTAGGACTTAAACAAATTCAGTATTCGATCTTGAAGGGGAGGTAGCTTAAGTCCCATCAAGATTTTTCGAGTTATTCAATCATCTCCCTCCCTACAATTTAATCCCCAAAACCTGGGTATGCGCTCCCCTGGCTTGAGTGACCCCAATTGTCCGCTCAGAAGCTTCGATCATGGGACGACGCAGACTAACGACGATAAATTGGGCGAGTTTTGCTTGTTTTTGAACCATCCGCGATAATTTCTCCACATTAGCTCCATCTAGAAACATATCTACTTCATCAAAGCCATAGAAAGGCGAAGGACGATACCGTTGCAGAGCGAAAATAAAGCTCAAAGCCGTTAACGATTTTTCTCCTCCTGACATAGAGCTTAACCGTTGCACAGGTTTCCCTTTGGGATGAGCCACTAAATTTAATCCGCCACTGAAAGGATCTTCCTCATTATCTAATTGTAAATAACCGTCCCCTTCGGAAAGTTCGGCAAAAATCGTTTGGAAATTTGTATTCACTGCATCAAAGGCATCTTTAAAGGAACGTTGTCTGAGGGTGGTGAAATTTTCTACTCGTAATAATAATTCGGTTCGTTCGGCTTCAATGGTGGCTAATTTTTCCGATAGTTCTAATAATCGGGCTTGGGTTTTTTCATGCTCTTCGAGGGCCAACATATTGACAGGTTCCATTGCCTCTAAACGCTTTTGTCCATTACGAATTTCCTTTTGTAAATTTTCTAATAAAACTGAATAATCTCCTGTTTCTGAATCGAAATTTCCTAATAAAGGAATGGTCGGCAAGGGATTCGGTAACTCGGATTGTTGGGCAGTCATTTTTTCCTGCAAAGCCTGCAAACTGGCTTGACGTTCCGTTTGACTGGTGGCGATTTTTTCTAGTTGCCAAATAATTTGTTGGTGTTGATGTTGTTGAGATTGCAATAGTTGTTCTAAGCGATCGCGTTCTTTTTTGGTTTCTCCTAAGCGATTAGAGAGTTGAGCTAACAGAGTTTCAGTTTCGCTAATTTTTGCATTAATCGTGTTTAATTCAGTGGTTAAGGTCTGCTGTTGGGTTGTAATTTCGGCAGTTTGGGTTTGATTGAGTTCAATGCGCTTTTGGGATTCAGTGATTTTTTCTTCAAAGCGATGGGTCTGATTCTGGAGATCGGTTAAGCGAATTTCACCTTCTCGCAAGGCTTTTTCTTTGGCTTGTAACTGAACTTCCTGGGTTTTAATGATTGCTTGAATTTCTTGCCATTCTCGATGGGTTTGGGAGCTTTCTAAATCTGTTAATTTTTGTTGTTCCTGTTGTAACTCAGTTTCTAATTGGGGGATTTGAGCCGTTAAAATGGCTAATCGTTGTTGAACTGTCCCCAAATCCTGACGACTTTGATTGAGTTGCTGAGTGAATTCATTCTTCTGTTTAGAGAGACGTTGAATGTCTTTTTCGAGTTGTTGTAACTCTAACTGGTCTTCTCTTGCTCTTTGTCGAACTTCGGTTAATTCCTGAGATAATTGTTTGATCTGAGCGGCTTTCATCACCAACCCTTCATCGTTCCGTCCTTGCACCCGTTCAATATCACTTAATCGTTGTTTCAGCGATCGCAGTTCTGCCGACTCTTCTAATTTTGTCACTCCAAACCGAATCGAAGGCCGCGAAGGTTTACTGCCTCCTGTCATCGCTCCACTACTTTCTAAAATATCGCCATCTAGGGTAACTAAACGTTGTTTTCCTAAATGGGGACGAGCAGTTTCAATACTTTCAAAAATGAGGGTATTACCGTAAATAAACAGAAAAATATCCTGATATTTGGGTTCACAATCAATCAAATTAACTGCTAAATCAATATAACCCTTGGCATAGTTTAAATTAACGCTTCCGTGACGGGGGGGACGAATTTTAGTTAAAGGTAAAAACGTGGCACGGCCTGCTTTGGCGTGTTTTAACAATTCAATTCCTGCCGCCGCAATGCCATCATCTTCTACTACCACGTAACCTAATCTTGCCCCTGCAGCAATTTCTAAAGCGAGTTGGTAACGCGGATCTACCTGTCCTAATTGGGCAACGAGTCCACAAATCCCAGGTAAATCGGACTGTAAAATCATTTGCGTTGCATAGGTTCCTTGGATTTCACTCTGAGCCTGTTTTGTGGCTTCTAATTTATCTAATTGACGTTGTTTTTCCCGTTGTTCTGTTAATAAACGGTTCTGGGTTTCTTGCAATAAACTGCGATCGGTTTCGCTATCACTGAGTTGTTGAGCTAGGGTTTGAATGTGTTGTGTAATGCCTCCCATTTGACCCGATAAACGGGCGGCCTCAGTTTCTTTCTGGCTTAATTCCTGTTCTGTTGGGGTTAATCGTTGAGTTGTTTCACTAATAATTTTTGCTAATTGTTCTTCCCGTTCCCGTAGTTGAGCTTGTTCCGTGCGTTGGGGCGTTAGGGTTGCTTGTAGATTGGCAATTTTACGACTGAGGGCCGTTTGTTCTTGCACCCAGGTTTCGGACGCAGAGGCGATCGCGTTGGACTGTTCCCGTAATTCTTCAATCGTAGCTCTAAGCTGATCTCGATCGCGTTGTAATTGGGGTAAAAGATTGCTTTCAAAATGGGATTTTTCCTGGGTTAATCGTAAAAAATCCTGTTGATAGTGGTCTAATTCTTGACGAGTTTGCGCTAAACTTCCTTGATGTTGTTGGGCAGAATTAGCTAATTCTTGATAGCGTTGTTCTAACTGTTGACGTTTAGCTTTTTGAGTGGCTAATTGGGAAGCAACAGATAATTGTTCTTCTTCTCCTAATGCCTTAACTTGAGCATTTAATTGTTCAAATTCCTGGCGAGTTTTTTCAATCTGAGTTGCTAACTGACCTAATTTTTCTGTTAAGCGATTATTTTCCTGTTCTGCTTGCTGAAATTGAGTGGTGACACGGGCAAATTGCTGTTGAACGGACTGCCAATTTAAAACAATTTCCCATTGTTGTTTTTCCTGGACTTGCGCCCTTAATTTTTGGTATTTCTCAGCCTGAATGCGATCGGCCGCTAATCTTTCCAGCGATCGCGCTAATTCCGTTTCAATAATCCGACAACGATCTTCCCTGTCCCGAACTTCTTCTAGAGTTTCCTTAGTTTTTTCGATTTTACGGTCAAATTCAGCCACCCCTGCTAATTCATCGATAATCTCTCGTCTTTCCTTCGCATTCATCGTAATAATGCGCGTCACATCCCCCTGCAACACCACGTTATAACCTTCGGGATAAATACGCAATTGGTTTAATTCGACCTGCAATTCCGTCGCTGTAACCGTTTCTCCATTGATGGAATAGGTGGAAGAATAACTGCCGCTTTTGGTGACTTTTAATCGTCTCGCCACCGTCCATTCCCGACTAATATTGATCGGTTTTCCTTCGCTGATTTTGACGGCTTCTGTTTCCTTGGGTTGTTCATTCCCATCGATGATCTGGGTAACGTCCCCCAAATCTGACACATCAAAGGTGACGGAAACATTGGCTTCGGTGCTGTGGCGATTGCTGGTGTGGGTATGGTTGACCAAATCGGGTAAACGTTCGGCCCGCATTCCCTTGGAGCTTGCCAGTCCCAGGCAAAAGAGGAGTGCGTCTAAAATATTGGATTTTCCCGACCCATTGGGGCCAGAAACGACGGTAAAGCCAGGCAAAAAAGGAATGGCCGTTGTGCCACCAAAGGATTTAAAGTTGGTCAGTTCGATGCGTTTGATATGAACCATGCACCGCCAAAAAAGATGAAATATTTCCCTAGTCTAACAATGGCTGACCGTTTTTAAACTCAAAGGGTTCCACTGAGAGATTTTGTCTGAAACGCGATTCTGCTTATCAAGATAGAATTCCAGATCTACCGAATTAGATTTATAGATAATATTTACCTTAAATCTTGTCTATCGCTTAGTTTTTGGTTACATGGGCTATATTTTGAGCTTTTCTAGGAGAGTGTTGGGTAACATTACCTCTTTTTTTAAATTCTTTTAAGACAATGAATTGTTCTGGACGCAATCCGATAGATTCATAGGTTTGTCCATCATTATCACTAAATTCAACTTCAAAGGCAGCACCATTAGCTAATAGTTCAACTACTGTTCCAATTTCTCCACGTCGCAAGTTATGTTCAGGAAGGTCAACAGTTAAAGCAACAATATCNTTATCATTTTTATAACCTCTAGAATTTTAAAGGATAACAGCTTGTTAATCTTGGTACTCCGACATTATGTTCAATAATCCAGCCACTCCGAAGAGTTGCTTATTCTCAATTCATCTTAAAATAACCCGATCGCAGAATTCATTCCAGAGCCACTTCTGCGATCGCAACTGTCGCGACTATCGGGAGTTGTGAAAAAATGCTTGAAGATTAACGACAGCCAAGCTTTTTTCGTTAGTTTGATATTAGGATAGGGATACTGCTCTGGGAAAATGGGGATATGAAAGACATTTATAAAATTCTGTTAGTGGATGATTCGGAGAGCGATCGCAGAACTTACCGTCGGTATCTCTTGGGCGATCAGGATTTTGACTATCAGATCCTAGAAGCAGAAAACCTAGAAGAAGCATTAGAACTGTGGCGATCGCAGTCTGCTGATTTGGTATTAACTGATTTTGATCTGCCTGATGGGAATGGTTTGGAAATATTGCAAGCGATCCAAAAAACGACCTCAACGAAAAAAATTCCCCTTATCCTGATGACTGGCCAGGGGGATGAACGGCTCGCAGTGCAAGCGATCAAACAAGGAGCCAGTGACTATTTGGTTAAGAACGATATTACCGCTTCTACTCTTTGCCATTATGTTGAAACGGCGATCGCGCAGTGGAAATTTTCAGAAAAATTAACACAATTGCGGCAAGAACTAGAAATCAAAGACTCGGTTTTGAAATTTAAGGATGATCTCTTCCAAGCAATTTTCGATAATGCCTTCCAGTTTATCGGCTTAATTTCTCCCGATGGCATCGTCTTGGAGGCTAACCAAACCGCCCTCACGGTCATAGGACTCCAAAAGCAAGATGTCGTTGGTTGTCTGATGTGGGAAACCGATTGGTTTAAGATTTCGCGTCATACCCAGGAAAAATTGAAGCAATCCGTCCTTCGTGCGGCCGAAGGAGAATTTATTCGCTATGAAATGGATATTTGGGATGCGAATCAAAGGGTTATTTCCATTGATTTTTCTTTACGTCCGATATTCAATGAGTCGAATCAAATCATTGCTCTGATTCCTGAAGGACGGGATATTACACAAGCCAAACGTTTAATCATCGAAAAAGAACAGGCGTTAGCGGCCCTCAAGGAACAAAAAGATTTGAATCAATTGATTGCCGAAATTAGCAGTCGTTTTGTGGAAGTGAATGATGAAACGTTGGATGTTGAGATTGATCGCAGTCTGCAATTGATCGCAGAAATGATCCAGGTAGATACGGGCTATCTTTTTACCCTCGATCGCGATCGCCAAACCCTGAGCATGAGTCATGAATGGAGCCAGCCAGGAAGTCTTCGTCAGATAGCGATCGCCCAAAATATACCGTTTGCGGCTTTTCCCTATTCAATCGCTTTAATTCTTCAGCAAAAAGTCTGCTGTGTCAACGATACGGAACTTTTACCGCCAGAAGCGGCAGTGGATGCGGCCAGTTGGCAACAATTTAAGATCAAATCTTTGTTATCGATTCCCCTAACCCACGAAAATCAGACAATTGGGATTCTCGGTTTGGCTTCCTTTAATCAGGCGATCGCTTGGGACGAAGAGATCATTCAAGTCTTAACCGTTCTCAGTCAAACGATCACCAATACCCAAGCAAGAATTGAAGCGGAAAATATCCGTAAACAGAATGAAATTGAATTGAAAAAATGGCGTAAACGCTATGAATTAGCAGAACAAGCCAGTGGGCAAATGATTTATGAATATAATTTCCTAACAGATTCGGTGATTTGGGGAGCGAATGCAACTTTGATTTTGGGCTATGCCGAACCTGATTTACCCCACCATTTATCTGAGTGGTTTACTTTAATTCACCCTGAAGATTTAAGCATTTTTCAACAAGCATTAGAAACGGCAACTGCTAACAAAACCTCCTTCTTTTGTCAATATCGTTTTCTCCATCAAGCGGGGTATTATGTTTGGCTAGAGGACTGCAATCAATGGTTATTGGATGAACAAGGGGAAGGAATTGGAGTCATTGGCATGATCACCGATATTAGCGACAAAAAAAATGCAGAACTGCTCCTGCGTAAACAAGCCCTGGTGTTTGAAAATATTACGGATGGGGTAATTATCACCGACATAGAAGGAAGCATTATTGATTGGAATCGAGGAGCGGAAAATTTATATGGCTACACGAAGGCTGAAGTGTTAGGCAAAAGTCCTAGTCTGCTTCATACCCTGGAAGATTCCCAATGGTTACAAACTGACATTCTTCAAACGACTTTGCAAAACGGTTTTTGGTCAGGGGAAATTGCTGTTATCTGTAAAGATGGAAGCAAAAAAATTACCACCACCTCAACGGTTTTGTTACAAGATGATCAAAAAAACAATATTGCTGTCATTGGTCTCAACCACGATATTACCAAACTCAAGGAAACCCAAGAGGAATTGCGCCAAAGTAATGAAGAACTTGAACAACTCAACAAAACCCTAGAAGCCAGGGTTAAAGAACGTACTTACGAACTGGAAACCAGAGAAGCAGAACTGTTCGATCTGTTCGACAATGCCACCGATCTGATCCAACGTGTTTCTCCTGAAGGGAAATTGCTATTTGTCAACCGAGCCTGGAGAGAAAGTCTGGGTTATTGTGATCATGAATTGGAACAGTTGTCTATCTTCCAAATTATTCACCCCAGTGACCTAGAGCATTGTCAGGCGATGATGGCACGGATTTTTGCTGGTGAACCGTGCATCGGTATAGAAACCCGATTTTTGACCAAGGATGGGAAAGAAATCATTGTTCAGGGAAATGTCAACTGTCAGTTTCAAGATGGACAGGCGATCGCCACAAGGGGAATTTTTCGGGATATCAGCGATCGCAAACAAATGGAATTAAACCTCCAGCAGAGCGAAAAAATCAACCGTACTATCTTGGAAACCATGCCCGATCTCATTATTCACATGGATAATGAAGGGAATTATATTCGTAAATCCCAGGGGCAAAATATACGAGTTATCGGTCTCGACGACTTTTCTCTTCAGCTAAAAGTAGAAAATATTTTACCCCGTCATTTAGCTCAACAACAGATTTATTTTGCTAATCTTGCCCTAGAAACTGGCACATTACAAATTTTTGAGCAAATCGTTGATTTTCCAGACGAGCAACGCTTTGAAGAGGTTCGGATTGCCCCCCTTAATGCTCAAGAAGTATTGGTGATTATTCGGGATATCACCGATCGCAGACTGGCGGAAGAAGCCTTAAAAGCAAGTGAACGTCGTTTTTCAACCCTAGTCTCCACCTCCCCTGTGGGCATTTTTCGCTTTGATCGTCCCTTAAATTGTATCTATGTCAACGAGCGTTGGTGCGAAATAACTGGCAGATCCGCCGCCTCTGCAATGGGAAGGGGATGGATAGACGCAATACATCCCGATGAGCGGGATTTTTTTAGAGAACACATTGACCACGATTTCTATTCACCTTCACCCCAACAACTTATGCTGACGGGGGAAGGCAGGCATCTTCGTCCAGATGGCAGTATTAATTGGTGTTATTTTCAAGCCGTCCACGAATTTAATGAGAGCGGGGAAGTCATTGGCTACATCGGAACTGTAACCGATATCAGCGATCGCAAACAAGCCGAACAACAATTACAAAATCTGACTGATCGCCTGAAAATCGCCCTCAATTCTGGAGCGATCGGCTGTTGGGAATGGGAGATAGTGAACGAAACCGCTACTTGGGATGAGCGGATGTATGAATTGTATGGCATCCCCCAGGGAACGACGGTGCTATTTGACACTTGGGCCAATAGCCTCCATCCCGATGACCGAGAGGCTGTCGTCACCTTAATTCAGGAAACCATCGCAGGAAAAACCGAATATGATACGGAATACCGAGTGATTCACTCCGATGATAGTATCCATTTTTTAAAAGGCTATGGGGTGGTGGTGCGAGATTCCCAGGGGATTCCCCAGCGCATAATCGGCGTTAATTTTGAGATTACGGAACAAAAACGAGCAGAACAAACTATCCGTCAGCAAATCGAGAAAGAAACCCTCCTACGGCAAATCACCCAACACATGAGGGAAACCCTCGACCTCCAGACCATTTTTGACACAGCTTGCCAGGAAATCCGTCAATTTATCCACAGCGATCGCGTTGGCATCTTTCGGTTTTATCCCGACTCTGGCTTTGATGATGGAGAATTTGTTGCCGAGTCCGTGAAAGAGGGTTTGTCTTCGGTGTTAGCCATTCAGATTCATGACCACTGCTTCGGAGCAGACTACGCCCAAAGCTACACAGAGGGACATTTTCAAGTCATTAATGATGTTCTCCAGAGTGATTTACAAGATTGTCATAAAGCGGTTCTGAGCCAATTCCAAATTCGGGCCAATTTAGTGATGCCCCTCCTCTGTGGCCAGCAATTATGGGGGTTACTCTGCATTCATACCTGTCATTTTCCCCGTATTTGGCACCCTGATGAGATTAAGTTGACCCAACAAATTGCAGGCCAACTCGCGATCGCCATTCAACAGGCGGATTTATTCGAGCAATTGCAAAAAGAGAAACAGAAATTAATTCAGAGCAATGCAGATCTGGCCCGTGCCACCCGCCTTAAAGATGAATTTTTGGCCAACATGAGCCACGAACTGCGGACACCCCTCACCGCGATCTTAGGAATGTCCGAAGCACTCCAAGAAAAGACCTTTGGCGACATTAACCCCAGTCAAGAAAAAGCCATTAAACTAATCGAAAAAAGCGGTGATCATTTACTCTCCCTCATCAATGATATTCTCGATTTATCGAAGATTGAAGCAGGAAAATTAGAACTCGAATTAGGCTCAATCTCAGTTCAAACACTGTGTGAAAATAGCACCATGTTTGTCAAACAAACGGCCTTCACTAAAAACATTAATCTCCAAACCCAGATCGCCGAAAATATTGATCAAATTCGGGTTGATGAATTTCGCATCCGTCAATCTCTGATCAATCTATTAAGCAATGCCATTAAATTTACTCCCTCTGGAGGAAACGTCATTTTGTCTGTGGAATTAGAGGAAACAGAGATTTTATTTTCAGTGACAGATACGGGCATTGGGATTAGCTCAACCGACCTCGATAAGCTTTTTCAACCCTTTATTCAAATCGATAGCAGTCTCAATCGCCAATATGCTGGTACGGGCTTGGGCTTAGTCCTAGTAGAACGGATTATCACTAAACATGGCGGTAGGGTTTCAGTGACCAGTCGCGTGGGAGAAGGTAGCTGTTTTACCCTCCGTCTTCCCTATGTGCCATCGTCCAGAAAAAGCATTCCCGAAGGTGTGGACACAATTTCCCTTTTACCCAATGAAACAAATGCTCCGTTATCCGTTTATCCCTTGATTCTTCTGGCCGACGATAATGAAGCCAATAGACAAACCCTGGATGATTATTTGAGCAATAAAGGTTATCGGATGCTATTAGCCTATAATGGCAAAGAAGCAGTTGCAATAGTGAAAACTCACCGACCAGATCTAATTTTAATGGATATTCAAATGCCAGAAATGGATGGACTAGAAGCAACGACCCTAATCCGCTCTGACCCAGCGATCGCCCATATCCCTATCATTGCCCTAACCGCCCTTGCTCTGCCCGATCAAGCAGAACAGTGTTTTCACGCAGGATTTGATGAATATTTGGCGAAGCCCGTCCGCTTCAAGATATTAATGGAAACTATCCACAAATTTTGTCAAAGGCATGAGGATTAAAGGATGATAGGTGAGCAAAAACAAATCTTGATCATTGATGATCAAGTGGATAATTTTGAGATCATAGAAGCTTTTCTCGGCAATGAAGAATATCAACTGTATTACGCTTCTAGTGGCATGAAGGCCTTTTCTCTTTTAGAAACGGTGAAACCTGATGTTATTTTGCTCGATATTATGATGCCAGACATGGACGGAACGGAAGTTTGTCAACGCCTCAAAAGTAACGATCTCTATAAAAGTATTCCCATCATCATGGTGACCGCTTTGGATACCAAGGAAGATCTCGCTCACGCCCTAGACCAGGGAGCCAGCGATTTTGTGACTAAGCCGATCAATTCCCTTGAATTGCGTTCCAGAGTCCGCGCCCATCTCCGCACGAAATCAGAACACGATGAACTCAAAAAACTCCTCAAATTGCGGGAAGAAGCCCTAGCATTGCGGGAGGATCTGTCTAATATGATTGTCCATGACCTCCGCAATCCCCTCGCAACGATTATCTTGGCGGCAGGAATTGTCCAGCGATATATGGATCGACTTGACCAAAAACCCTTGATTATGCAAAAAATCGCTCAAATTCTGGAGTCAGGTCATAAACTCGAAGAAATGATTGATGGTTTGTTGTTGATGGCAAAACTGGAATCAGGCAAAATTTTGTTTAATGCTACCCCAACGGATTTGTACGAGCTAGGGGTTGGGGCGATCAAGGATTTTGAGTTAGTCGCGAATTCTCGTCAAATACAATTAATTAGTGAGTTACCTGAACCCCATAGGACTGTTTTGACCGATGCAACGATTTTGCGACGAGTGATTGACAATTTGTTATCTAACGCACTGAAATTTTCTCCCCAAGGGAGTCAAGTCACCCTCAGTCTGCAATATTTATCGGAAAATCATTTTAGATTTCAGGTTGCTGATACGGGGAAAGGTATCCGTCAAGCTGAAAAAGACAAGATTTTTGAGAAATTTGAAATTGGAAGTTTAAGGAAAAATGCGTCTCAGACAGGGCTAGGGTTGGCTTTTTGTAAAATTGCGATCGAGGCTCAGGGAGGAACTTTAGCGATCGCGGATAATGATCCCCAGGGAGCCATTTTTATGGCAGAAATCTAGGCGGGAGGATCAGCTTTCAGTCCAGTGTTATTAAGAGATTTTTTAAGGTTAATATTTTTAGTTAAAAAGTGGGTAAAATATACAAAATATCTGGATTTTAGTCGTAAATCACCTCGGCATGAGTATAAATACTGAGAGGCTCTATAAAATTTTGTTGGTGGACGATTCCGAGAGCGATCGCGCCATTTATTGTCGTTATCTCTTGACCGATGAGGATGTTGACTATCAGATCCTAGAAGCAGAAACCCTGGCAGAATCCTTGGAACTATGGCGATCGCAGTTTCCCGATATGGTCTTAGCCGATCTACATTTACCCGATGGTAATGGATTGGAACTATTGACCGCGATCCAAGAAAAAGATATGAGGCAAAAATGTCCCGTTATTGTGATCACAGGTCAGGGAAATGAACAAATTGCAGTCCAGGCGATGAAACTAGGAGCCAGGGATTATTTAGTCAAGGATGATATTACGGCTACCATTCTTGGCAACTGTGTTAAAAAGACCCTCAATGAATGGACGACTTCTCAAGAATTAACAGAATTCTCCCAAGAATCAGAGAACTACAATCTTGGCAACATTCCGAATATTCGCGATCGCCAACGGGCTGAACAAGACATTCAACTCCTCAATCAATCGCTAGAACACAAAGTAGAAGAAAGAACTGCCACCTTGAGAGTGACTGAAGCGATTAATAAAAGCATTCTCAATGCGATACCCGATTTATTATTACGGGTTAGTCGGAACGGGACTTGTCTAGACTACTTTGACCCCAAAATTGACAAACATCTGTTTGTGCCAATCGAACATCATCTTGCCGAAGTTCTTCCCCCCGATTTATTACAAACGCAGTTGCAAGCCATTGAGCAGGCGATCGCCACAGGAGAATTACAAATTTATGAACATGAACTGAAGAAACAGGACAGAATGGCCTATGAGGAAGTCAGGATATTAGCCATTAATGATCAAGAAGTGTTAATGATTATACGGGATATTAGTGATCGCAAATATCAAGAAAAAGAACTGCGCGAAAGTGAAAACCGTTTTCGACAATTAGCCGAGAATATTGATGACGTTGTCTATCTAGTTGATATTGAAGCCAATCAGATGCTTTATATCAGTCCTAGTTATGAAGTTATTTGGCAACGTTCTTGCCAGAGTCTATACGATGCGCCCGAATCCTATCTAGAGAATATTTATGAAGAAGATCGACTCAAGGTGATACAAGCCTATGAACAGAAACGGCTGAAAAATAATACACAAGTGGAATATCGTATTGTACGTCCTGATGGCTCTCTGCGTTGGATTTTAGACAGTAGCTTTATCGTTAAAACAGACACAACTGAGGGAACACGAGCCTGTGGTATTGCTAAAGATATCAGCGATCGCAAACAAGCCGAAATTGCGTTAAGAGAAAGTGAGCAATTTAATCGTCAATTAATTACAGAATTTCCCGTCGGTCTCGTGAGTTGCCGTATGGATGGACAGTTAGTTTATGTCAACCCAGTCTATGCCCAAATACTAGGACGTAGCGTAGAAGAAACCCTCGCACTCACTTATTGGGATATTACTCCCATCAAATATGTAGAGCAGGAAGCACAACAACTCCGACAGCTACAGGAAACAGGAAGCTATGGCCCCTACGAAAAGGAATATATCCATGCCGATGGACATCTCATCGCGGTTTCTTTGACAGGATTACTGGTTGAACGGAATGGAGAAACGCTTATCTGGTCTAGTGTGCAGGATATTAGCGATCGCAAACAATCAGAAAAGGCCCTTTTAGAATCTCAACAATTTCTGCAAACCGTCCTGGATTCTTTCCCCCTAGCCATATTTTGGAAAAATCGTGAATCCGTCCTGCTGGGTTGTAATCAATTCTTTGCTCGAATCTCCGAGCTAGACTCGCCAGAAGCCGTCGTTGGTAAAACGAATTTTGATTTTTCCTACACCGAAGCCGAAGCCCAGAGCTATTTATTAGATGATCAACAGGTAATGACATCGGGGATTTCTCTCGTGGGCATTGAGGAAACCATCACCCTACCCACAGGAGAAACACGATGGACTGAGACCCATAAAATTCCCCTGCGAGATTTAGAGGGTAATGTCATTGGGATATTAGGGACTTTTCAAGATATTACAGAGCGGGTAGAAAACAGACAAAAACTCGTAGAACTCACCGATCGCCTGAAAATCGCCCTCAATTCTGGAGCGATCGGTTGTTGGGAATGGGATATTACTCACAAAACTTTGACCTGGGATGAACGGATGTATGAACTGTATGATATTCCCTTGGGAACGACGGTGCAGTTTGAAACCTGGACTAATAGCCTCCATCCTGATGACCGACAGCCGATGGCGACCTTAACTCAACAAGTATTGGTAGGAGAAGCCGAATATAATACGGAATTTCGAGTGATTCACCCCGATGGCAGTATTCATTTTCTAAAAAGTTATGGTCTGGTAATGCGAGATGAGCGGGGTAATCCTCTGTCCCTAATCGGCGTTAATTTTGATATTACGGAACAAAAACAAGCAGAACGAACCATCCATCAGCAAATCGAGAAAGAAACCCTCCTGCGACAAATTACCCAACACATCCGAGAAACCCTCGACCTCCAGACCATTTTTGAGACGGCTTGTCAGGAAATCCGTCAATTTATCCACAGCGATCGCGTCGGCATTTTTCGGTTCTATCCTGACTCTGGTTATGATGATGGAGAATTTGTAGCCGAGTCCCTGCAAGAAGGGTTTTCTTCCGTGTTAGCCATTCGGGTTCATGATCACTGCTTTGGAGAAGATTATTCCCAACGCTATGCTGAGGGATATTTCCAAGCAGTTAATGATGTTCTGAAGAGTGATTTACAAGATTGTCATAAGGAGGTTCTGACTCAATTCCAAATTCGTGCCAATTTAATTATGCCTCTACTGCTTGGGGAACAATTATGGGGTTTACTCTGTATCCATGCCTGTGCAGCTCCCCGAATTTGGCAACCTGATGAAATTGATTTGATCCAACAAATTGCAGGCCAACTCGCGATCGCCATCCAACAGGCAGATTTATTTGAGCAATTGCAACAAAAGCAAGAAAAATTAACCCAGACCAATAAAGATCTAGCCCGTGCCACTCGCCTCAAAGATGAATTTTTAGCCAACATGAGCCACGAACTGCGGACACCCCTCACCGCAATTTTAGGAATGTCCGAAGCACTGCAAACAAACACCTTTGGCGAACTCAACTCTGGTCAAGAAAAAGCCATTAAATTAATCGAAAAAAGCGGTGAACATTTACTCTCTCTCATCACCGATATTCTCGATTTATCGAAAATTGAAGCAGGAAAATTAGAACTCAAATTCGCATCAACTCCGGTTCAAACACTTTGTGAAAATAGCACCATGTTCGTCAGACAAATGGCTTTAACTAAAAAAATTGAACTGCAAACCCGTATTCCCGAAAATATTGAGCAAATTTGGGTTGATGAATTTCGTATTCGTCAATCTCTGATCAATCTATTAAGTAATGCCATTAAATTTACTCCTACTGGAGGAAACGTCATTTTGTCCGTTGCATTAGAGGAGCAAGAGATTTTATTTTCAGTGACAGATACGGGGATTGGTATTAGTCCAACCGATCTCGATAAGCTTTTTCAACGCTTTGTCCAAATTGATAGCAGTCTCAATCGCCAATATGCTGGCACGGGCTTGGGGTTAGTCCTGGTAGAACGGATTATCACCAAACATGGCGGCAGGGTTTCAGTAACCAGTCGGGTGGGAGAAGGTAGCTGTTTTACCCTTCGTCTTCCCTATGTGCCATCGTCCAGAAAAAGCATTCCCGAAAACGTGAAAACCACGCCCCTACCGACCCACCAGAAAAACCCTCTCTTATCCGTTTCTCCCTTGATTCTCCTCGCCGATGATGATGAAGGGAATAGGAAAACCCTAGATGATTATTTGAGCAATAAAGGTTATCGGATGCTATTAGCTTATAATGGCAAAGAAGCACTCGAAATGGTGAAAACTCATCGGCCAGACCTGATTTTAATGGATATTCAAATGCCAGAAATGGATGGACTAGAAGCAACCACTCTAATCCGCTCTGACCCAGCGATCGCCCATATCCCCATCATTGCCCTAACTGCCCTTGCGTTGCCCGAACAAGTAGAACGCTGTCTTGCTGTCGGGATCAACGAATATTTAGTGAAACCTCTCCGCTTTAAGGTATTAATGGAAACTATCCAAAAGTTTTGTTAAAAGCATGAGGAATTAGAGAATGATAACCGAAACCCAAAAAATTCTGATCATTGATGATCAGGTGGATAATTTTGAGATAATAGAAGCCTTTCTCAGCAATGATGCTTATCAACTGTATTACTCCTCTAGTGGCATAAAGGCCTTTTCCCTTTTAGAAACGGTGGAGCCTGATGTTATTTTGCTCGATATTATGATGCCAGAAATGGACGGAACGCAAGTTTGTCAATGCCTGAAAAGTAATGATCTCTATAAAAGTATTCCCATCATCATGGTGACCGCCCTGGATACCAAAGAAGATTTAGCCCACGCCCTAGACCAGGGAGCCAACGATTTTGTCACTAAACCGATCAATTCCCTTGAATTGCGTTCCAGAGTCCGCGCCCATCTCCGCACGAAATCAGAACACGATGAACTCAAAAAACTCCTCAAATTGCGGGAAGAAGCCCTAGCATTGCGGGAGGATCTGTCTAATATGATTGTCCATGACCTCCGCAATCCCCTCGCAACGATTATCTTGGCGGCAGGAATTGTCCAGCGATATATGGATCGACTTGACCAAAAACCCTTGATTATGCAAAAAATCGCTCAAATTCTGGAGTCAGGTCATAAACTCGAAGAAATGATTGATGGTTTGTTGTTGATGGCAAAACTGGAATCAGGCAAAATTTTGTTTAATGCTACCCCAACGGATTTGTACGAGCTAGGGGTTGGGGCGATCAAGGATTTTGAGTTAGTCGCGAATTCTCGTCAAATACAATTAATTAGTGAGTTACCTGAACCCCATAGGACTGTTTTGACTGATGCAACAATTTTGCGACGAGTTATTGACAATTTGTTATCTAACGCACTAAAATTTTCTCCCCAAGGTAGTCAAGTCACCCTTAGTCTGGAATATTTAGCTGAAAATCATTTTAGAGTTCAGGTTGCCGATACGGGGCAAGGGATTAATCAAACAGACAAAGAAAAGATTTTTGAAAAATTTGAAATTGGAAGTTTAAGGAAAAATACGTCTCAGACAGGGCTAGGATTGGCTTTTTGTAAAATTGCGGTCGAGGCTCAGGGAGGAACTTTAGCGATCGCGGATAATGATCCCCAGGGTTCAATTTTTATGATAGAAATTTAGTATTTTATTAGTATTAAAATACTAATAGAGAATAGACTATTCAAAGGTATTTTATAGTGATGATTAATGAATCGGTAAGAACAGAAACGTTTAATTTAACCAACTGCGATCGCGAACCGATCCATATTCCAGGGGCAATTCAACCACATGGTTTACTATTGGTCATTTCTCCCCTGGAGTGGCAAATTACCCAAATTAGCCGTAATACCCAAGAATTTTTGGGAATTGAGCCTGAGCAACTGTTGGGCCAACCCTTAGATCGTCTATTGCCAACCGATAAGATTGAAGCGATCGCCGCTTGCTTAGAGGGAGACTTTGAACAAATTAATCCCTTGAAACTATCCATTGAAACTCAGAATGGCACAAAAAAATTTAATGGTATCGTGCATTCCTTAGATGAAAATAATATTATTCTCGAACTAGAAATCAATAAAAGTGAAAATGATCTGGATTTTATCCAATTTTCTCAAATTTCTAAACGTATTTTATTACAGATTCAACGAGCCTCAAACCTCAATGAATTATGTCAGACAATAGTACAGCAAATTAGAAAATTAACGGGTTTTGAGCGTGTAATGATCTATCAATTTGATCAAACAGGAGCAGGAGATATTATAGCTGAGGATAAGTTAGAAGAATTAGAGTCCTATTTAGGATTGCATTATCCTGATTCCGATATTCCTCGTCAGGCAAAATATCTTTATACACTCAATTTTATACGTTCAATTCCCCAAGTAAACTATCAACCTATAGCGATTTTAGCCTTAGATAATAAACAACAAAAACCGCTTGATTTGAGTTTAAGTATTCTGCGGAGCGTTTCTCCTCTTCATATTGAATATTTACAAAATATGGGAGTTTGTGCAACTCTAACAATTTCTTTAATGAAAGAAGGAAAGCTCTGGGGATTAATTGCGTGTCATCATCGGTCTCCCTATTTTGTTCCTTACGAAACGCGGAATATTTGTGAATTTTTAGGACAGGTGATGTCTTTAGAATTAGCCTCTAAGGAAGCCAATGAAGATCTAGATTATAAAATATTTTTAAAGTCTGTTCAATCTCAATTAGTTAATGCCCTGGGCAAAGCAGAAAATCTTACGAATGCCTTAATCAAAGATCGAGAAAAACTCTTAAAATTAGTGAATGCCACAGGCGTTGTTATCTATACAGAAGAGAATTTGCTTCGGATCGGCCAGACTCCTCCTGAAGAAGTTTTACCCGACCTGATTGCCTGGTTAGAAAATCGGTTTGAACAAGATTTATTTGTTACCCATTCATTGCCCAAAATTTATCCCGACGCGATCGCCTTTAAGGAAGTTGCGTGTGGATTATTAGCCCTTTCCATTACCAAAGTTCAGAAAAATTATGTTCTTTGGTTCCGTCCCGAAGTCCTACAAGAGGTCAATTGGGCAGGCAAACCTGAAAAACTGAAAAACCTAGAAGAAGACGGCACAGAAACTCTTTCGCCCCGTAAGTCCTTTAAGCTATGGCAAGAAATGGTTCAGCAACAATCCCAACCCTGGAAACCCTGGGAAATTGAAGGAGCCATTGAACTTCGGAGTGCGATCGTTGGAATTCTGTTACGCAAGATCAATGAATTAGCGGAACTCAATCTGGAATTAGAACGCAGCAATACCGAACTTGATGCCTTTGCCTATATTGCATCCCATGATCTTAAAGAACCTTTGCGCGGTATCCATAATTATTCTAATTTTTTGTTAGAAGATTATGCAGAACTGTTGGACGCAGAAGGAGTTGATAAGTTACATACTCTGATCAAGTTGACCAAACGCATGGAGGATTTGATTAATGCCTTATTACATTTTTCTCGTTTAGGTCGTCAGGAATTAACGTTTCAATCTTTTAATTTGAATCAATCTCTTGAATCTATTGCTGAATTATTTACCGTCAGTAAAAGAGGAGAAAACATTGAAATTCGTATTCCTCGATCGCTACCCAAAATTGTCGGCGATCGTGTTTTATTAGAAGAAGTTTTTACTAATCTAATCAGTAATGCCTTTAAATATAATAATCAATCCGAAAAATGGGTAGAAATTGGCTTTTTAGATCCAACCCTATCCAATTCTCTAGAACCCTCCCAGCCCCAATTATTGACCTTTTATGTCCGAGATAATGGTATTGGAATTCAGGAAAAACACTTAGATACGATTTTTCGGATTTTTAAACGGCTACACAGTCTTAATAAATACGGAGGAGGCACAGGCGTAGGATTAACCATTGTCAAAAAAATTATCGAACTTCATCATGGGACAATATGGATTGAATCTTCCTACGGCAGAGGTAGTACTTTTTATTTCACCCTACCAACGGAAATCGTCTAAAAAGACAACATTTATTCACAATAAAAAACTATTTAATTTGTTCTTTATCAATGAAAAACTTGATTTTAGTAGTAGAGGATAGCGATGAGGATTTTGAAGCATTTTGTCGAATCATAGCAGAAGTAAAAAGTGACTTCTATTTTCAACGTGCCTGTGATGGAGAAGATGCACTAGATTATCTTTACCAAAAAGGTTGCTATCAAGATCCCCAACTTTTTCCTCGTCCGTCCATTATTTTGTTAGATTTAAACCTGCCAGGCACGGATGGAAGGGATGTTATTCGGGAAGTTAAAGAAAATAAATCCCTGAAAACCATTCCCATTATTGTATTCACAACTTCTTCTAGCCCAAAAGATATTGAAAGCTGTTACGAATTTGGGGCTAATAGCTATCTGATGAAACCAATGGGATTAAAACAACTAAAAAAAGTAATCACTGTTTTTTGCCAATACTGGTTAGAGACTACCATTCTACCTTCAACAATAAATTAATAAGGAACAAGGATTTAATAAGTTGTGCATTCAAGATTCCGATTTTTGTAGGGACATAATACCATTATGTCCATAAACTCAACGGTCAACAGACAATGTATTGCTTGATAGACGCATAAAAGGGCTTAACAGTGTTAAGCCCCTACAAAAAAAAGAATGATTTTAGGGATAGGAACCAGGGTAATCGCATATTGGTAGAGTGGAATAAAAAAGAAATCTAGGTTAAAAATAAAGTATATCAAAAGCTAAAAAGAGAAGAAAATTAACTTAAACTGTAAAAGATTAAGTGATTTCGTTAATTCATAATTGTTGGTGTCAATATTTTGCCAAGCCTCCTATTTGAAGATAAATACACTCATGAATATCACTCGCGTGAACTAGCAGACAAAACCTGTAGAAGAAAATTGGGTGTTGCATAATAGAGATATGAATGGAGGAAATCAAAATGCAATGTCCTGCGTGTAAATCTACCCATATCCGTAAAAATGGGTTCAATAAACAAGGCAAGCAAAATCATATTTGTGTGACCTGTAACCGCCAATTTATTGATAACTATGAAAAACAGAAAGGCTATGATGAAAAAACAAAGCAAGAATGCCTCACCGCTTATGTTAATGGGATGGGATTTAGAGGTATAGAACGGTTAAAAGGAGTTCATCATACGACCATAATTCACTGGGTAAAATCTGTGGGAAAATTATTACCCGAAGCCTATGACCCTGAAACAATTCCTGAAGTAGGGAAGATGAATTGGAAACTTTTGTTGGCTCAAAAAAAACAAAGTCTGGTTGTGGACAGCTGTTGACCACTTTAAAAAGGGAATTTTAGGTTGGGTTTTAGGAGACCACAGTAGCAAAACCTTTCGTCCCTTATGGGAATTAGTTAAATCTTGGAAATGTTATTTTTATGTAACGGATGGATGGTCAGTTTATCCGTGTTTTATAGAAGAAGAGGACCATATCGTTAGTAAGACTTATATGACCAGAGTGGAGGGTGAGAACACACGTTTAAGACATTATCTTGCCCGACTGCATCGTAAAACTTTGTGCTATTCCAAGTCAGTAGAGATGTTAGGATACTCTATCCGTTTATTAATTCATTATCTAAAATTTCAAGAAGTACCTGTTCCCTACTGATTCATAGCTTAATTCAGCAACGCCCGATTTTCTTCTTGTGGATTCCACTCACTTGGTATTTTGAAGTTTTCAACAGTGGATTTTTTGGACTCTTTTTTGAGGTACATCGTTCAATGTTCTGGAAGGAGAGGGGGGCAAGCCTTTTTACCCATTTTAGACCTTTTTTTTGCACTTTTTTGCTTCCTAAGTCCCCTCATCTCTTTTCTTATAAGGCTTTCAGCTTTTTTCAGCAAGCTCTAAGCAGGTTTGACCCAAAGTAACGTTTGGCCGTATTCGACAGGCTCTCCGTTGGCAACCGCAATTTCCATCACTTGTCCAGAAATTTCTGCTTCAATCTCATTCATCAACTTCATTGCTTCAATAATGCACACAGGTTGCCCCTTGCGGATGGCATCGCCGATCTCTACAAAGGGAGCTTCATCGGGGCTAGGAGCGCGATAAAACGTACCGACCATTGGAGACGTTACGGCTGTCCACTTTTGGTCGATCGCCGAGGGAGTAGAGGTTTCTTTGGGAGGTTCGGCAACTGGAGCAGGGGGAGGAGGACTAACGGACTCGGTTAGTCCAGCAGGAGCAGCGATCACCTCTGGAATCGGGGCTACTGGTACGACCACAGGAACCTGACCCGCATTCTTACGGACTGACAATTCAAAAGCGTCTGTTTTCAAAGACAATTCTGTAATATCCGTCTGGGCGATCGCTCCTAAGAGGTCACGCAGTTCATTAAAATTAATAGACACTAATCACTCACCCCTACAACTAAAGGACAATCTCAAGAAAGAATCCAAGATTTTTGTTGCCTAACTTTGTTCGCGACCGAGATAGGAACCATCTCTGGTGTCAATCTTAATCCGTTCTCCGATGGTGACAAATAAAGGAACCATTACCTGGGCACCTGTTTCCACGATCGCGGGCTTGGTTCCCCCCGTAGCCGTATCTCCCTTAAGACCAGGATCGGTGTCCGTGATTTCTAGGACAATGGTATTAGGCAGTTCTACATCTAAAACCGTATCATTCCAGAAAAGAATATTAACGGACATTTCTTCTTTGAGAAATTTGACGCGATCGCCCAATTGCTCAGGATTGAGACGAACTTCATCAAACGTTTCCATATCCATAAAGACGTATTGATTGCCGTCTTTGTAGGTATATTGCATCGTCAACTTCTCTAAACTTGCCTGGGGAACTGATTCTCCTGCCCGAAAAGTTTTTTCAATCACGCTCCCTGTCTGGGCATTCTTGAGTTTGGTACGAACGAAAGCCGACCCCTTCCCTGGTTTAACATGAAGGAATTCTACAACCCGCCAGACCGAGCCATCAAGTTCAATAGTGACACCACTCCGAAAATCGTTACTGGAAATCATGCGATCCGATTACGCCCTTGAAATGTTCAAAATCATATTGTACTAGGGAAGGGGGCTGAGAAATGGGAAAATTTACAAATGTCCTCTTATTCTAGAAATGGAAAACAAATCAAATGCAACCCATGAGAAAAAATTTGGCAAATATTTTTAAAAAATGTTTGAAAATAAGCTTTATTGCGTTTTTATGTGGTTTCCTGTCGCTTTCGCTCTCGGTAGCTGAAGGTCAGGCTGAAACCCCGAAACCCCTATTAATCAGTGCTTTAGCTCAGGGAAATGCGATCACCGATCCCAACGCTCTACTCCGTTATGCCCTGCCCATTGACAATGACACGATCCGTAAATTGCAAGATCCCCTCGAAGACATCAGTAACTATCTGCGAGGAAAACGCTGGCCGCCCATTGCTAAAGATGTTAAATCGGCAAAGTTCATTTTGACTCTCCAAAGTGACAAAATTCTCGCGAGTATTCCCGATGACCGCAAAGCCAAGGCGGAATCTTTACTAGCAACCATTACGGAGCAAGTTAATGAACTCCAGGAAGCCGTAGAAGCCAAGGACAAAGACAAAGTTTCGGAATTGCGGATGATTGCCCTTAGTCATATTGGAGCATTGGAAGAATTAATGGTTCAGGGCTTTCCCTACGAAGTTCCCGAAGAATACGCCAATCTTCCCCAATTGAAGGGTCGAGCCAAGGTTAAATTAGAAACCACCCAGGGCCCTCTAGCGATTATTGTCGATGGCTATAGTGCGCCTGTTAATGCAGGAAATTTCGTTGATTTGGTACAACGGGGTTTTTATGATGGATTACCTTTTTCGGGGGCGGGTGATAATTTTGTGTTGCAAACGGGTGATCCCGTTGGGCCAGAAGAGGGTTTTATTGATCCCAAAACGAAAGAATATCGGGCGATTCCCCTAGAAATTTTAGTCAAGGGTGAGACTTTACCTTTTTATGGTGAAACGCTTGAGGAACTTGGTTTATATTTACCCGAATTGGCTCTGCCTTTTAATTCCTACGGAGCAGTTGCTCTCGCGCGTCCTGATACGGAACCCAATGGTGGATCTTCCCAATTCTTTTTCTTTAAGTTTGATGGTGAGTTAACCCCCCCTGGTTTTAATTTGATGGATGGTCGTTATTCAGTCTTTGGCTATCTGGTTGAAGGTAAGGATACTCTCGATAAACTGACGGATAAAGACAAGATTATTTCTGCCAAAGTAGTTGATGGTCTCGAAAATCTGGTAGAACCGAAAAATAGTTAGTCTTTGTTTTTTTCAATTTGATATTGGGCGCACGCGGTTGGGTAGATTCACTGACCACAATGCGCCCTTTTTTTGTCGGTTTTAATCTGCGATCGCGTATTTTATAATTTACTCAATTTATCCGCTAATCGAGTCGGTTCAGGAAGTCGATATTTGATTAAACAACTCTGAACGTAGGCGATCGCGGTTTCTAAAGAAATTTTGTGACCGAGGGAAATATAAAGCGGTTTAACGTTGATACGAGAACGGAGCGCGGCTCCGATCACCTCTTGTTGATGAACTAAAGGAACCCATTGACCTTTTTCGGGCGGAACTGGCTGATGTTTACCCACTAGAATCGATTTAGCCACCCCAATAGTCGGAATATCCATTAAAACGCCTAAATGGGACGCAATCCCTACAGCAAATTTCGTTCAAACCCGCTATAAGTATGGTAACATGAAAAAAACTTAAAGAAATTAATGAGATATGGCAGCATATTCGCTAGATTTACGCCAAAGAATACTAACGGCATGGCAAAACCAAGAAAATACTCAAAGAGGTTTAGCAAAA
>QBMS01000004.1:42095-83000 GCA_003249095.1 Snowella sp. | reverse complement strand
GTTAAGTCCTTGTCTTGTAAGGATTTCATTCTAATAATTAGACTGAACCAGTGCCATTACCCTTAACACCCCTGTAAAGTTATAACCATTACTTCCAAGCTTATATTTGCTTCTTTGTTTCTCTAATCCTTTGCCCAGTAATCCTTTCTGCCTTTAATCAGGCTGAACCATTGCCTAATCAACACTCTCTCCTCAAAATCATCAATCAAGACGGAGGCGATTTTGTCATGATCAGTGCGGAAGATTGGGACAACAAGAAGCCCTAGCAATACCATTTAGAATTGCTTTGCTCAAATAAATATTCACCTTTATTGAGGCTCAATATGAACACCATCAATCTTAAAAATGACTTAATTAATCAAATTAATCTACTCTCAGAAGAACAACTTAAGACCGTTATGGAATTTGTCAATAACTTATATCAACAACGCTCCCCGATCCACGATAATCAAACGACCAAACAAGAAGAACGAATGGCATTAGCAGAAAAATTCAATCAACTCTGCGAAGAAACTCAAAACCTCTTTATTGAAAATCAAATTACAGAAGAAGAAATTCAAGCCGAAATTGATGCTTATCGGAGAGGTGAATGAGAATCATCATTGATACCAATATCCTCATTTCTGCCGCTCTAAAAGCAGCTAAAGCTAAAACTGCGATCGCTTATATTATTAGCTCGATCGAATATCAATGGTTAGTCTCCTCAGAAATCATTGATGAATATAAAAATGTTTTGAATCGCCCAAAATTTAGATTATCTGAAACCCAAAAACGAGCATGGTTTGAAACCATTGATTTAGCCACTACCTTAGTCGAAGTTAATGTAACCGTCAACTTCCCCAGAGATCAAAAAGATGCTAAATTTCTAGCCCTTTGTTTATCTTCTCAAGCCAATTACTTCATTACAGGAGACAAAGATTTTGAGGAGAGCATAGACTTAGGACTAACTCAAATTATCTCAGCTTCTAAATTTTTAGAATCAATTCAATATTAAAAAATTAAGATTTGACGAGAATTACGCGATCGCACTTCTTGTTGTTCATTATCAGCAAATCCCTTAGCCCCTGACCAAATAGACTGAATTATTTCAAATTTTCGATATCCGTGTCTATTATTTGCTATTTGTGATGATAGCAGGAAGCAATTTTTCCTGTTCTTCCCAAAACCAGGCGATCGTTTTAGCAAGACCCGTTTGTAAATCCGTTAACTGGACATCGGGTAAAAATGTTTTTAGTTTATCCACTTCTAAACATTTTGATTTCGCCCCCACATAACGAGACGTATCAAACTGAATTTGCCCAAAATCATAGCCAACTTCTTTGCAAATCAATTCAGCAAAATGGCGAATAGTAAACTCTTCTCCCGCTCCAATATTAATTAAATCATTGTCAACGGATTGGGCTAACGCGATCGCGATTTGGGCAAAATCTCCCACAAAAACCAATTCTCGCGATTGATAACCGTCTCCCCAGAGAATCACTGGCTCCCCGTAGAGTTTGCCGCGAATAATTTTACGGATCAGATCAAAAATAAAGTGCATTTGCCGTCCGTCGGTATGATACCCAGGCCCATAAAGCGTCGAGGGAACCAGACAGAGATATTTCAAACCATACTGTTTATTTAACGCCAAAAGACCCGCATAGAGCATCCGTTTCGTCATGGCGTAGGTAAAAAGGCTATCAATGGGAACCCCTAATAAATAATTTTCTTCCTTGAGCGGAACCAGGGGATCGTAGGCGCAACTGGTTCCCATACAGATAAATTTAGCTTGGGATTGATGCTGTTGCCACCAAGTCAATATGTGGGTATTCATCTGTTGATTAATAATCCATTGTTCCCCTGGATGGGAAAGACAAAAATCTCCCGCTTGTGTCCAGGCCGCTAAATGATAAATTTGATCATAGGTTTGAGCATTAAACTGATGAAGAGAGTCTGGTCGGGTCAGATCGCAGTTTTTAGAATTAATACGAGTGATTTCGTGACCTACCGCTTCTAATTGGGCGCAGAGAGTTGTTCCTAAAAAACCTGTACCGCCTGTTACCAGAATTTTCATTTTTTGTCCTAAAATGGTAGCTTGTATAGTTTATTCGCAACTTTGGTATTGTATCAAAACAGACGAGCCATTCCTAAAGAGAATAGATTTAGACAAATCAGCGATATCATTCATTGAAGATAAATGTCATTCTCTAGGAAACTCGAATGGTATCTGTCCAAGTCTCTGGATCAGGTACAAAGTTTTTGCACAATAACTCTGTATTCACCGAACATCACCTAAGTTTATTTTTATTTTTTATGCAGTGTAATCCTATCCTTTTAACGCTTGCCGCCGTTTGTTTTTCTCTAGCTAGTGGGGTTAGTTCTGCGGTTAAGGCTAACGATATTGAGCTAAAAGTCGGGATAGTACAACGCTTTGGAGAGGAAGAGAAAGATAAACTCAGTATTGATGCTCCGAGCGGCGATACACTGACTTTTCGTTTTCTGGATGATAATAGTAAACCCCAGTCTTTACAAGCGAAGACGGCGGCGATCGGTATTACGAAAAAAACATTGGCGGCCCCTGTTCTCGAAGAGCGATTAGTTTTGAGTGAACATTCAACCTTTGAAACCGCCGAAGATAGTGCCAATCAATGGAAAGCTCTGGGAATTCAGGTAGAAGTCACTCAGCCAGAACGCTGGCAGGTTTGGGCCAAACGGGATATCTATGCTAGTCCTGTGGTTCGTCGTTGGTTACTAGAAAGTTTGAAAGCAAAGGGCTACAATTTGCCCCGTCTTGATAGTTCGGTGATGAGTACGAAACCTCAAACGGTTTTAATGGTGAATGGGCAAAGATATCTGACTAATTCCCTGGAAATTACGGGGCAAAAAAATTTGATCCAAGTTGCGGACACAAGCGAAAAATCCCAACGATTGTATGGGGGCAGCCTAAAGCTCCAACCGAATGCCTATGGAACCTATACTCTCGTTAATAATGTTCCCTTGGAGGTTTATTTGCGGGGAGTTGTTCCCCATGAAATTGGTAGAAATGCTCCCGAAAATGCGGCCAAGGCCCAAACAATTATTGCTCGAACCTACGCGCTGAGAAATTTACGTCGTTTTGAAGCGGATAATTATCAACTATGTGCTAATACCCATTGTCAGGTGTACTTTGGTCTGAAAGACACTAGCCCCCAAGCCGATCGCGCGATCGCCGAAACCAAGGGGTTAGTTTTAACCTATCAAAATGAATTAGTAGATGCGCTTTATTCCTCCACAACGGGAGGGATTACCGCCAAATTTACCGATGTCTGGAACGGAGAAGAACGGCCCTATCTCAAGGCAATTATTGATTCTTCTGAAAATGTCTGGAATCTTTCCCAACAATCCCTCGAAAATGAAGCTGATTTTCGTAAATTCATTGCCCTCAATAAAGGGTTTAACGAGTCAGGGCGCAGGGTTTTTCGATGGCGGTACGAAAGTAGTTTAGAGGCATTGAACAAAGATATTCGCACTTATCTGAGTAACCGCAAACATCCCTTGGCGAATTTTAAGACGATTCTCAATATGCAGGTCGTCAAGCGATCGCCTTCTGGTCGGATTTTGCTCCTACGGGTTGAAACCGACAAGGGCGTTTTGGAACTCGCCAAAAATGAAGTTCGGAGTGCTTTTTCCGCTCCTCGTAGCACCCTCTTTTACCTCGACCCGCTTTATGATGACAAAAAAAATCTGAAAGGATTTGCCTTTATCGGGGGTGGATTAGGTCACGGCGTTGGGATGAGTCAGTACGGTTCCTATAAATTAGCCCAATTGGGTTGGTCGCCTGAAAAAATTCTTTCCTTTTATTATCCAGGAGCTAAAATGCAACTTTTGGGGAATCAAATCGTATTTTGGCGGGGCAATCAATAAATCAAAAAAACAAGATTCATACAATTTCTAATATTTAAAGTGAACTTGGGATTTTTTGACAAAAAACTAATTGAACAATATAAAAAAGATGATAAATATGAAAATAAATTTAAAATAATTTTTTGACAAAAAGCTAACTTCATCTTATAAAAAAGATCGCCAATCTCCAAAAATTCTTTACAGAGCCTAACAAGATTACTTTTTCAAAAATCCTATTGACACTTCTAGCAAATCAGCGACAATACGAGAAGAAGTTAGACTTTGACGGATTTTTTTTGTGAGGAGCAGACGATGCGTTTTAAAGGCCCCATTTTAAGTTTGTTGTTTGTGCTGATGGTTAGCGGCCTGACTCGTGCTGACTATGATGGTATGAAATCATCACTCAGAATCACCTTGAATCGACTCAATCAACTAAAAAATGAGTTGAAGACAAATCCGTTGCCTTCCTCAATGGAAACGACGGACAATTCGGATGATTTATCAACTTCCGAGGATTTAGATAAATCTCAGCTTGTTCAAGAAGTCTTATCCGAAGATACACCAGAATCCCAACCAACGAACTCTAATTTGAGTGTTTTGCAGTCTTTATACGTTAAAGGTGATCGGATCATCATTTATTCAATCGGGGATGATCCGACTATTGTCGTTGACTCTGAAAAAGAACCAGGGACAACCTATATCACTTTGCAAGGAGTACAACTCGATCCCCGTTTTAAATTATTTCAAAACGCTAATCAAACCGAACCTTCCATTGGTTTTGTTCAGGTTAATGCGATCGCTCCTTCAAATCCCGAAGATATGGCTACGGCAAGTGTAGAAATTACGATCAAGACTGACCACAAAAATTGGCAATTAATTCCTCGTCAGGGCGGTTTCTTTCTCAGTAAATTGGATTCACCCGTTAATTCAAACATTTCATCAACTACCAGCGAGCCAACTCCCACAGAGGCGACTCTCCCCCTGAGTAACACCGTTTCCAATCCTGATTCTCTCGTTAGTCAGGAAATGCCGCCCCGTTCTAGTGATCAAAATAGTTCTCTTTCTAAAAACAATCCAATCCAATCAAAAAAATTGCCAGAGGATCATCAGCCTCAAATCATTGCTGAAAAGACCAATCTAGGGACTCCGTCATCTTTAGAAACCGAAGAAGTTCAAAATCAGACTAAACCAGGGGATGTTGTCCCGCCTGAAATTGATTCCAAAACATCCAAACCTCAAAATACGAATCTCTCACTTCCCATTAATGAGGAAGAAAAAACACCCGAAATATCTTCTATCGCTCCGCCGCCCCTCACCCCTTTACAACTCTCTCCCACTCAATTAATTAACCTAGAAACAGCTAATGTTTTACCCCAGGGTTCTATCTTAACGACCTATGGCGTTCATGTTTTCTCCAAGGGCCAATATGGCGGTGGAACGGGTTTACAAACCTATAATATTTCTATTCAAGGTGGTGTAACAGATGAACTTCAATTAGGCTTAGATTGGGTACTATTTGATGATAAGTTAGGCGAACAAATTAATGGTAATATTCCCAATTTAGGTTTAATGAGTTTTGCTCCCAAGTTTAAATATCAATTTCTCAAAGAAGAAGATTTCAGTATGGCGATATCGGGTTCTTTAGAAATCGCAAAATTTACGGGGAGCTACGGCTTATATACCCCGAATAATTTACAACAAACAACTACAACTTTAGCAGGAACCTTACAATTCCCTTTTACTTATAATATTACCTCTAGTCTTCAGTGGCACTTGGTACCAGGAGCTATTTTCTTTCCTAACACAATTAATAATGGGGGGAATTTCTACGGTTCTTTCTTTAATATCGGAACAGGTTTTAACTATAGCCCTTTAGATAGGCTCATGCTTTTTGCTGATGTTAATTTTCCCATTGGTTCTGGAGGCAATGCCGTTAATAGCCAAGGAGAAATTTTTACTAAACCCGTTTGGGCGGCGGGTTTAACTTTTTTACAAAGTCCTACGGTGGGAGTGGATTTTTACGCCACCAATGCTTTTGGTGCAACACCTGCCACCCAAGTTCTTGCTTTTATACCTAATGGCGGTCAAGTTGCCGCAGGGGTAAATATTCGTTATACCCCAGATATTGGACAGAATTATGCTAGTAGTTTTCGTCAGGGGACTCCTCCCGATCTGTCTGCAAGAGATAGACAATTATTATTTAATGGCATCAATTTAAGCACTGCTGAAACTTTACCTGCGGGTATGGCTTCTATTCAAGGAGGAAGTGGCGATCTCAGTAGTTTTCAACTTTCCTATGGAATGAGTGATGATGCCCAACTTCAGATCGTTGGCCAACAACTCTCTAACAGCAACACAATTCTGAATGATAGATTTCAGTTAGGGGGAGTAGTCAAACTCAGATTTTTGAGTCAAACCTACGGAGATCCCATTTCTTTATCTTTAATCGGTGGTTTTGAAGAAGGCACAAGTGAAGAGGCAGTTGGTTTATTTACAACAGAATTGGCGTTTTTATATCAACTATCTTCTCAGTTTGCGATAACGTTCAATCCCAAGGTAGCTTTTTTTGGTAGTGATGATATTTTAGGGACAGGATTTGGTTTGAATTTCCAACCTTTTACTGGAGTTCAACTAATTGGAGAAGTCACTCCGATCTTAACGGGCAACAATCGTCAAACAATTTGGTCGACAGCACTCCGTTATATTCATCCAGAATGGAATGCAGGAATCGATCTTTACGCAACGAATGGAGCAGGAACCTATGGCATAGGAGGTCTAATTCCCCAAGCTAATAATCAGGTAAATGTGGGATTTAATTTATTATGGTCGTTCGGAGGAAATTCTAGGGCAAATTCGCGCACTGAGCTTTAGTTTCTCTGAACAGTTCTGGACTATCGACCCAAATTGAGAAAGTCGTACAAATGAATTAAGTGATTGTTAGGTCTTAACGAATCGAGTAGTAGCAGATAATCCATAAATCGACGATCGCATCTTGGACTTGTTTCAATGTTTCGCTATTGACGGTGATTGACCAAGCGGCTTTTTCACCGCTACTAACCTCAAGGGGAACAACGGTATCTTCGAGGAGCAGATGGGGAATTCCATTGAGGAACGAGGGGTTACTGTTCAGAATTTTGTTATTGGCAGTACCATTAGCTGATTTAATCGCGATCGCCAAAGGATTATCTTCGTAGAATTCGAGATAAGTTTTATTACTACCTGATTTTTTTCCTTCTTTGAGGGATAGAAAAAGTTGTATTTGTTGAATTTCTATTTTTTTGCCTCGCAACTGGAAGGGAAATCGTTCTAAGGACAGATCGAGAGATAAAGTCGCGATCACGTTTGTTGGATGGAAGAATTGATGCCACTGGGTAGGAAATTCATGTTTGGCACTAAAAAGTCTAGCAAGGGGGCTATTTTCAGCGTCTTTAATGGCATCTTGCATCGCTTTTTTGGCTGCATTTTTGAGAATTTCTCCACCTTCACGCGCTGTATAACTGAGTTTAAGAATCACATCTGAAATTGTATCGAAGTCAAACCCATTGCAATCTTTGGGGAGATCAATCCGCCAGCGAGAAACTGCTCCTGCGCCTTCAAAGGGAAGGTAACGTTCATCACGGAAGTTGAGTTCAAATAGACCGCTATCGTTTTGGGCTGTACTCGTTGCGATCGCTTGCATAGATGCAAAATTAGTCACAAATCGGGGATCGTCGTTTTCTAAATTTTCTAAATAATTAGTTTGGACAAGACTATTGATACGAGTTTTATTGCTGAGTAACGTCAGAGTACAGTTAATACTGGTGTAGGGGCCAACAACACAAGGAATCGTAATACTAACGCTTTTAATGCGGCGCATATAGTGGCCAGGATAATCGGCATCAAAGAGCGTTTCAGGTAATTCAAGGGTACAAGTTCCCGTTTCTTTTAACGTAATCAGTGCCAACGGATCATTCAGCATCAATGAGATATTTTTGGTGATTTCATAGTCGCGTTTATTTTGGTCGTGGTAAGCGCGTTCGAGTTGTTTGAGAGACAAATAAAGCCTTTCTCCCGACATTAACCCCTTTCTTAAACTATCCCAGTAACCAAATTGAATAAAATTGGAGTTCGTTATTCCCCGTTCAAAGCGATAACAGCGTTCGGCTTTTTTTGCTAAGTCATAGGCCAGTTGGTAGGACTGGAAAAAGATGGTAGAGATTTCGCCCTGCATCCAACGATAGAGTTCTTGATTGGTATATTTATTATGGAGAAATTCTTGAATCATCTGGGCATTTTCGATTTGCTGATCGTGATTCTTAAGGTCTTGTTCGGCGATCGCGATCCGAATATCAGATGCAGCAATTTGCTTATCTATTTGTGCCAGTTCTTTTTGGGCAAGATTATTTTGCAGTACCCATTCTTGTTCACGAATTATGTATGAACCAACTTTGCTAGCGCGGTAAGATTCATCTCGTTTCATAGATGCCATATGATCCATAATATCCGCAGATGTTTTAAAATTTTCACATAAAGCTTGTCCACCAAATGTAATGCTCCCACCTACGCCAAAGGGAGAAGCTACTGTTTTAAAATTAGGAATGAGTACAGCCCAAGGTGCAGCAGATCTTAATCCAAAGGAAATCCAGCCGTATTGAGTTGCCGCTCTAGATTTGTCTAGTTCTTCCTGCTCTTGCCGAATTAATTTAACGCCCTCTTCATTATCAGCAAGCGAAAATTTTCCAGAAGATTGTATATCTTGAAGAGAACCAGCCGTATTGAGTTGCGGAACAGCAGGACTTTGAACTCCCAAAAGTTTTTGATAGTGCATGAAACGAGTTGCTGTAGTCATCCGTGAGGACTCTAACGCTTCTTTTGCCGCGATCGCCTCCCCCTGTTGCTTTTCTTTAATTAAACGCACCAATTTCAAAATTTCTGTTTCCTGTTTTGCCCGAATGGCCGTAAGTTCTTCGGCATCTTTCTTTTCCAGTGCAGAAAGCAGTGCGGAACCTAAAGACTTCAGATCGGCGCAGACCTCCAACGCTTTTTGGAGCATATAACTAAAGCGATAATGGGGTAAGGGCGCACTCAAGTCAGCTAAGATACTCCCCAGATCAACCCCTTTAGCCGCCGCCTGGACAAGTAAAGCGGGATCAATGGGCGGCTCAAATAGAGGCAATTGACGCTCGACCCCTTCAATATTCAAACAATGGCGAATTTTAAATAAACGGTCTTCTACCGTATCCCAATAGCTCAAAAGTTTATCATTCTGGGGAATACAAAAATAAAACGTGTCCCCAATACCCAACAAAGCGGCGGTTTGGGAAGAGGCTTGGACAGAGGTGTAGGTGCTGGCATAGGGAAATTCGTTTTCTACTTCATCCTTGACGATTTGTAACTCATTCAATTCTTTTTTTCGTAATTCTGCGTAGGTTCTGGCCTTAGCTTGTCCCCGTTTTGGAATTTTCTGGGGACGTGGGCCTAACAAACTAGCCGCCAAAATATAGAGTTGAGTGGCTTCATTAATGGATTCAATCGTATCTCGACGAAATAGTTGATCACCCCAGGCCACGAGGTTGTCGATATATTTCATCAAAACATTTTTCTGGTAAGCAATCAAACGCAAACGAGCAATACGATGGGGTTGAAAGGGATGCTCAATGGAATCATTAATTTGATCAACAATGTTTTGGTGTTCTGGTGTTCCTTTTTTGCTTTGATCGCTCAAAATTCCTAGCAGATGATCAATGCGTAATTTTTCAACATCACGAAAAGGCAAAACCTTCCAGTAACGTTGAGTCGTTAACTCCTGGGAATCATCGGTAGGATTAAAAATATAGTGATACCACTGCATCGCTTCAGCAAAGCGTTGATTTTGGCTCAGTCGTCCCGCCAGAATCATCGGGGCATGGAAAAACAATTCCCAGTTATAGAGAGAATAGGCTCCTCCATAGGAAAAATCAACATTGTGTTTTGGATAGGGAGCATCCACATATTTTGTCGGTTGATAGGTTTTCTCAAAATAAAAGCGTTCTCCCTCACTCCCCACTGCTCCCTCATTCACATTCCAATAGTGGGACAAGGTTTGGTTTTCTTCAGGTACAATCACTTCAAAATTTCCCACAGAGCCAAAAGATCCGTGCAGAATACAGCCTCCATCAGTGGCTTTTGTCGTTATAATCTGTCCTCTGCGCCAAGGACTCGCTAAATCAGCGTTATCTTTCCAGTAATGAACCAGTTGTTTCCCTTCACACACTACCACCTCAAAATTGCCGTGCCGACCGTCCCGAATGCGACTTTGGATGATCCAACCTGGACTGGTTGCGCGATCGCTAATGACTGCACCCCGATTCCATCCATTTTTAGTATGATTTTTTGAATAATGAACAAGCTCGTTTCCTTCTAAGGCAATCACCTCAAAATTACCGTGATTATCGGATTGAAAGGTACTTTGAATAATACAGCCTGCTCCTGTTGCTTCCTTTGAAATAGTTCCTTGATTAATCCACTCGCCTGTTTGATTGTTTTTGCGGTAATGCACTAAACCTTCTGTCTGTAATACAATGACTTCTAAACTACGCTGAAATGCACTTAAAAAATCACTTTCGATTAAACAACCTGAAGCCGTTGCCCCGTTGGGAATTGCCCCTTGAAAAGTCCAAGGTTGACCTGTTGTAACATTAGGATTTGTATAATGGTTGAGTTGTTCTCCTTCCAAGACAACGACATCTAGACTGCCAGAAACTCGCCCTAAATCTTCAAGAGTTTGGAAAAATTCTCGTTGAATAATACAGCCTGCTCCAGTGACAGCGTTAGCGATAATTTGTGCTTTTTGCCAACTGCTACTGACGTTAGAATTATCGTGCCAATAGTGTACTAGATCGCTTCCTTCACGGACGACGGCTTCAAAATTTCCTGGACGAGTCGCGGTTTTCCCAAAACTTCCTTCAATCATACAAGCCGATGCGATCGCGGATTTTGAAAGGGTATAGCCTGGTTTCCAAGGAGAATGGAGATAGGGATTGCCGAGAGTTTGGTTTTCTAGGTTCAATAGGCCAGGAATGCCATCACGGTTGAGTTTTTTAATAAATTCGGTAATATGAGCATGAAAAAACGGCTCAAATTTAAGATAGACTCGCTTATCAACCAAGCGATTAACTGCACCACTGAAGCGGAGATTTTCAGCTAACTCTCTTGCAATCTTGATCTTATCCATTTTCTAATCCTCAATTTTAATGACAAAGTAATGGGTTTTTATAATTAATTACGGGCTGAAAGTTGAACCCGATCGCGTTGCGGAGGTTGTGAGTTTTTGGGCGACGAGTTGCTGTTCTGCTAATACCCAAGGATTAGCGACGGATTTTTCAAGTCTTTCATTCACTTTGGGTAGGGGTAAACGCCCTTGAAATTGAAGTTCAAGTTCTTTTTCTAGGAAAGGAGAGGTTTTTTGTGGGTTGGCAACTTGCTTCACAATGGCTTCATAGTTTTCTCGCGATCGCACAAAATAAATATGTTGATTATCTTGATAGAAATACGGGGATATTAAGGGCGATCGATAATACTGATTGAGTGGCAAAATAGTTGATGAAAATCTATGATCTAAAAACTTCATGGATATTGTTTTTACTTTTTCTGAAAGAATAGAATTTGGAATATCTATCGACAACCCAGATTTATTTTCATAACTCATAAAGTAAAAATCACTTTTTTGATCTAGATCGAATTTAAGTTTTCCTTCCTTTGAACTAGGCTTGATACCAGAATATTCGTCAAAGTAGAATGAGAACAAGATTTTTTTCTCGGAAATACTTCCAAGAGCAGGCTCACTTGGATGGGGAGTATATTCATTAAAAAGAAGGTGTAACTCTAGATTATTTTGGTTGTCTTGAAGGGCTTTTAATCGGAAAAGCTTTCGTAAATCAGGCAATGGCTTAGGTATAGAATCTACTAAAGGCTGTTTTGAAATTTGTTTTGGCAGCCATTTATTTTGCTCATATTTACTCCAAGCTAAGGTAATTTCCCAATATTTTTTAGGAATATTAATAGAAATTCCATCTTGAGGTTTTACATTGGAATTACTTTTGATCTCTTCTGCTTTTTGGGTAAAGACTAACCAGAATAAATACAAACGACGATTCCAAACGACTGGGAACAGATGAATGCCATCTTCTTCAGTTTTATCGCTTCCCTGAACGCCGTTAATATCCAGTTCTACTTTTTCCCAAGATGTCCATTCCTTATTATTTAATAAACGCCGATAAAAATAACTGCGAACGGCTCCTCCCATTGTGCGGGCAAAGACATGAAGAATACTTTTATCTTGACCATCGGTTTCTTCTTGTAAATACATTCCACAAACTTCTAATCGTGCCACCTGGTCGAGCTTATAAAGATAATTTAATAGGGCTTTTTCTGCGGCTTCATTGGTTACATCAGTTTGTAATAACTCGGACTCTAGTTCTTTGAAAAAAGGACTTTTATCATCGCGTAATTCGGGTTCAATCCAGTTTTCAGGATAAAGAAAAACTTTGCGATTGGCTTCCCAAACTCGATAATTTTTTGTCCACTGCCAGCGATCGCTATCAATTGCCCTGGGACTTACTGCTGGTTCTAAATTCAATAAACAGCGTTGGACAAACAATTGCACAGAAGAAATCCCTTGCTTAATGCGTGAGGTATTCATGCAGGCACACATTTCCACATCGATGAGAAAATATTCAAATAGTCGATTGGAGTCCATCACATTTGCCGCACGAATTTGAGGCATAGATAACACATAGGCGATCAGGGCGGATTTTTGTTTTTCTCGGAGTTTGTCGCTCAGGGGCTTTGAGATTTCTAACCAAGCCGTTTCATTGTATTTAGCTTTGACAGCGTTTTTGATTTCCTTTGCTTGCTCTGAATTCGGTACTGCGATCACCCAATTTTGCAACTTATCAATGGATACGCCTATTTTTTTGCTCAGAGCGATTATTTGCTGAATTTTGAGGAGATGGGGAATAGAGCTTAAGTCAGAATTTTGGTATCCCAACCCAGCGATCGCGTTTTCAATCTCTTCTTTGCGCCAATTCGTTAAATTAGCGAGGCGATCGGATTTTTGGTCATCTTCGGTTTTAAAAACATCAATGAGATTGCTAACGCCTGGCGGTAAACTATCCCGCAACAGAACATAGTCAGCGAGTTGTTGCCACTCTTCAAATAAAATTGGTTCGGCGATCGCGGTGACAGGAAAGTTATTTAATTGAAATCCCTTGAAATCCGATGAAAACCAATATTCTACTTCTGTTGCACTGAAATCAAAGAGGTTAACTAACATCGCGATTTTATGCAAACGCTCATAGGAAGCCAACGTATCATCGGGCCAAACAGGATCGGTTGGTAAATTTTCTAAGCTCAGAAAATCAATGAGAACGGTTTGATCGGCTCCCGTATTCGCCTGAAGAATATTAGGATTCGTCAGTAGATGATTGAGAATCTCATCCTCTAGATTCAGGGCTTGGCTCAAGGTTTGCTGAATATAGGTTCTTTTGTCAATAAAATCTCTGGGAATGCCTGTCTCTAAGGGATTAGGGGGTAATTCATTTTCTGCAAGAGAAATAACTTGGTTTTTCTCGGCGATCGCCTTTAGACCGTCTCGTAACGTTTTCAATAATGCCGACACACTCGGTTGCTGGGGAGGAAATTTACTCGGTAATACGACCTTGTGACGGAAAAGATAGTCCAATTGAGGGACTAAAAACCCTGATGATTGAATTTTTTGGATTAAATGAATAAACTTCAAGGTCGGAGCAGGATCGCCAGGCGTAAAAGGCTCGAAATACCTCCCTGCCAATTTTTTTAAAGCAATCAAGTCCTGCACGGGCATCCGTAACGCTTTAGCTAAAGCCCCATAACGATAAACCGCAGATAAGTTAGTGAGATTAAGATAGGGATCGGTTAGTTGGGCATCCGCAATAATTGCCTCTAATTCGGAAGATTTAAGGCGTAGAGCCGCTAAAAGGGCGGGTTGCTTATCCGCTAGATTTTGTCGATTTTCTGGATCGTTGGAGGCATCGACTAACTCATTTTGAGCATCATTCAGCAGAAAATGGGGGTCTGGGGGATTAAAGACCGCTTTATTTTGAAAGAGAATTTGATAAAGGGGTTTTTCGCCCTGAGTCTCCAGATTTCCCCAAAAACTCAGTAACTTCGGCAACGTTAGATTTAACCCAATTTGTAGCTGCTGAATCTGGGACAATTTTTGCAGAGCTTCGGCAGGAATCGTGTCAGAGTAGCCAAAAGAGAACAAAACACTATCCAATTCAGCCATTGTCCAGCCCAGTTTGCGCCACAAACGGATAAATCGTTGAAGTTTCCAAGCATCCAGATCAGTGAGCGGACTCCCATCTAAATATTGAATTAGTGTTTTATCCAATTCACACTCAGATTTTTCGGCATAAAGGACAATGACCGTACTCCGAAGGGGTTCAATTAAGGCTTGGATTTGCGCTAGGGTGATTTCGGCTTTAACTAATTTGCTTTCTATTTCGGGAGTAGAGCTAACAAAATTATTTTGGATTAATAGGCGAATCTCTTTGTTCGTTAATTCAGCATTTTTAAGAAATTCATCCGCTAAAATAAGCGATCGCTGATGGGGATTAATAAAGCGTGTTTTGAGCAAATCGACAAGCTCAAGGTAACTTAATTCCGTTCGTTGTAAAAATTCGGGTACACCCGTGATCACTGCGCCAACCGCACTAGGACGGAGAGAATCCAGTACAGCCCAATCATCCCCATCCACAATGCCATCACTAGGTAAGCCAAATTTTTGTTGAAAGGTGAGGACAGCCGACTGGGTAATCTCGTTATATTTACCCGTTAATGAGAGATCCAGGCTGGGATTGTCAGTCCTCAATTTAGCTTGCAGGATGACAACGGCACTGTTAGCCATGATCTGATTCGGATCAAATTCTAATCGGGGTGTTAACTCTTCACTAGCATAGGTATAGAGTTGGGGTAGGGAGATAGTTGTTGCACCTTGAAAATTTTGTCCTGTCAGAATTTCAAACTCTTTTTCTGAAAGTCCTAATGCCTCACTGGTGAGTTTATTGCCATCGACCTCAAACGTTTTCAGTACCTCATGACGACTGCTCCCCAAATGTTCTAAATACAAACGAGCCATTTCGAGAGAACGATCAAAGGGCAAACTGGTCGGGAAAACAGCCTCTAGGAGTCGATGATAAGCCCCTTCTTCCACATATTGAGGATTAGCACTCAGTTCGGGGGCGGTACTCAATCCCGTATCCTTTACTTTTGTCTTTGCGGTTGTAGGATTTAACTGGCCAAAGGCGACATAGCTTTCTAAAACTTCGTTGACTAAATCAATATAGGGAATGGGGGTATTCGTATTTTCACAGGTTAGAAGAATATGGGGTAAATCAGGGCGTTTACCAGGAAAAACGCGATTGGGATTGTCGTCATTCCCCACTAGCACATCTAAGGGAGTCCAACCTTGGGCATTAGGGGGTGCATTACGGAGAAATTCGAGGAGATCCACAAAGTAGGCGGCAGGACTATAGAGCGATCGGCAATGCTGACATTCGCATAATTCCAAACTGCCAAAAAGATTTGCCCAATTAGGGAGTTCTTTCAGTCCACCCCCGATCGCGGCAGGCGAAATATCCGTAGCAGATTGATAGGCCAACAGGGCGGTTTGCAAACTGGCGGCACTGGTGGCGATCGCTCTTTGATGAATTAATTCCAGTTCTTCTGGGGGGATTTGTTGACCCAGATTTTCTTGCATCGTGCGAAAGGATTTTTGGGCAATCTGATTGGCCGAATTGAAACCGTTCTCCATCAGGATTTTAAAAGACTCTGGACTGGTGCTGACCTGAAAAAGTCGTTGTACTCGTTTGACCTGTTGAGTAATTTGAGGGCGATCGCCGTCAATATCGGCAAAAACGCGATCGCCATGTAATTCCAGAAAGCGGTCAATCTGGGTACTCCGAATATCAAAAACTTCCTCGGTGGCAAGAACGTCGCGATCGGTGGCGCGATTGAGAAATTGAGAAAGATGATCAGGCGCAACACGATTAAGATGAACATCCGCAACCGTCGAAACAACCTGGGCAATACTTTCGGTCGGAAAGGCTCCTTGGAGTAAGCCCACAATACTCTTGCTATAGAGGTCTAGTTTTTCTTCGGAAGTATCGCCTGGAAAATCAGGGGAAACCGTCGGAGCCAATTCTTTAATCAGCGTCGTTAGGTCTGCTGGATTCATCTGGGCCAAACTACGAGTGGACTGAAATTGAGTTTGTAGCGCATCCACCAAAGACAGATTCGATTGAGTAAGGGTATTAAGTTGTAGGGCAAATTGAATCCGTTCAACCTGACCTGTTTCTTGAAAAGTTTCTTGTTGTCGTAAAGTATCCCAAAATTGCTCAATCGTACCGTCATGATTGGCGTAGGTTTGCAGTAGGGCTTGTTGATGAGTAACTGAGGGTAAGGCGATCGCGAGAACTTGGGAAAGGGAGGCTTGGTTTTCCCCAATAGGATTGGTAAGAACCTGGTTAATGGCGAAAGAATGAATGATTTCAACCATCTGATTCAGTTGTTCTTCCGACTCAAAGGGAGCAATGATATTTTGTTGGGGTTGATTAGGGAGACCGCCTGCTTGAATCAGTCCCGCTTTAAGTTCGTTGGTACTACTCCGAGCCAATTCTGCCAGGTCATTGAGTCCTTTAGTCCGAGCCAGTCCATAAAAAGCAGGAAGCGGAACGGAAAAGTCCTGTTGGGAAAATTGTTGATGTAGTCGAGCGGATTGGGTCAAAAATTGCAGTTTTTCGAGTTCAATGTTCGTTTCATGAAACAGAAAATCCAGATCATCGTCTTTAAGATCCGCGAGTTTATCAATGAGAGTGGGTTGATCATTACCAGGAATCGTAACGTTTACCAGTAAGTCTCCGAGGGTTTGAATGAGCCTGACATATTCTGATAGAGGTTGAAAGAGATTCCCCGCGATCGCGAGATTAATTTTGGCAATACGAGGAGCATTAAACAGAGTCGCAGATTCAGCCAAGGTTCGCGATCTTGCTACCATCCCCCCAAGAATTGGCTCAACGGCAACAACCATCAGGTCAGCCGTTTGTTTTTCAGCACGAATAAACTGATTTCGGGTATAGAAAATTTCATAGTATCCATTAACATTCGTCGTCGTTTGGCCCAAAAGTTCGCGGCTGCGTAAATCTCTATCAAAGGCTTGAACCGTAACATTCGGCACAGGAGTATTATCCATCAGACGAACATTACCACGCACCACAAATAACTCTTTCAGTAAGCGATTAAAAGCCGCCGCCGTCGGTTCATCAACGTCACCTGTTATCGGTAACCTAGATTCTTCTTGAAAAATACCAACGACTCGCTGAGTAATATCATTATAGCTTTGCTCTCGTTGTTCTCTGAGTAATCCCTCTTCATAAAATTGCCGCTCTTCAGCCGAAACTCGAATCAATTGCCGACGAAACAGGAGCAATAATATTTGTTGCAAATTACTCACTTCAGTTCCTTGGCTATTTCGATTAATGGGGTTGGCGATCGCTTTCATGATTTGGTTTCCTTAATTTATTTTTAATTGTCAGTATCAGGATTGTCAGGATTTTAGACTTTTCAGGATGTCCGATGGATATTGACTACAGCATTTTCTAATCCTGCCCATCCTTTACTTTTGTGAATCCTGCTCCTGACGCGGATTAAATAGGAGCTTATGCTCTAAACTCTTCCCACCAAAATTGATTAATAACCCCAAAGGAAAATTGTAGGCGACAGTGTAATTTTTTGCCTGCGCTAGATGGACATCTTCTAGTTTCACCACTGCTTTTAGTTCCACGACAATCTGATTTTCGACAACAAAATCTGCTCTGCGTATCCCTACTTGGATACCATCATAATAGACAACCTGTTCTTTTTCTCGTGCAAAGGATAATCCTGCTCGCTCTAGTTCAATGGCGAGGCAACGTTGGTAGATAACTTCTTGGAATCCTGGCCCCATTTTATTGTGAACTTTCATCGCGCATCCGATAATTTTGTAGGTGAGTTTGTTGCCGATCATTGTCTGTATCAGGATTTTTAGAATTTCAGGATTTTCAAGATGGTTAGCATTATTTATTGCTCCAGTTTATTATTTATTAATTGTATAATTTTCCCATCTCTTAATCCTGTTCATCCTCTAATTCTGTATCAGGATTTTTAGGATTTCAAGATTTTCAGGATGGTTAGCATTATTTATTGCTCCAGTTTATTATTTATTAATTGTATAATTTTCCAATTTCTTAATCCTGTTCATCCTCTAATTCTGTTAATCCTGATACTGATGAGTGAGTTATGATTTGGAATGCTTGCTTTGTCATAGTAAAAATTTCTCGAAATAAGTTTGGTAATTATGTGAGATGGTGTTGGATTTTGTATTCTCAACCCAATCAATAAGATCAGGCGATCGCACTAGAGGCGGAGTTTGCTCCAATCTATCGTGTAAGTCAAGAAAGTGTAATCTTTTCCTGCATTCATCTTTTTAGACGCTGCTAATGCCGTCGTACTATCCCAAGGCTTCAATTGCCATTGAATAAAAGGTTGTTTAACCATAAAATCAGCAGCCCCCCCAGGCAGCCTTTGAATGCCAGCAGGAATATGCTCCACAATATTGCCTAGGATTGGATGATTCTCAATGCGTGCTTTCAAGCCATATTCGATGGTATAGCCGCCGTATTGAGGAATAGCTCGATACGGTATGTGTGATGGTACCAATTGAGCCATGTGATGTGGGTTGGCTTGAAACTCTGCAACATTAAGATTTTGCTGAATCTGTAAATTCTGATTCAACCACTCCCCTACAAACATCTCTTCTCCTGGAGGTGGTTTTAGGAGAGATGGTTCTACTGTTCCGGGTATCTTTATACCTCCACGAGTATCATTTATAAGTTCAGCTAGATCAAATTTCAATAGTTGAGATGCTTCAGATGCCTCAATCGCCAATCCCATAGCGGGAAATAAAGGGGTCATATCCTGTAAAGCCTGCCATTCCATTTTTAATGGACTTCTCTTTATTGCATCGTCAAGATCACCCATCGCCTCAAAAGGAGTATTTTCAATAGCGGCGAGTAGGTTCCTCCATGGGAGTACAACCTTATTGAGTGTAAAATTTAGTGCCAAGTTCCCTGTATCCAGGCTTCTCACCATCGAGATAGGAGAATGTTTCGTTGTCGGAAATACCCACTCTGTCTGAGTTGTTGGATCAGGCGCAGATAGCGCTGGAGTTGTTGGTGATGCTGAAGTTTTTGATGGTGCTGGTACTGGTGGTGCTATGGAACGACCTCCAGTTTCTTTAGGAGATTCATCCCGCCATAGAAAGCTCCAAACATTTGAGGATTCTGATTTAGGAGGGCATTGTTCTGCACTCCCAACACATTGCGTACCAGTGAGATCGGCAAGGTTTGTGGGATTTCCAAGCCCATATACATATATATTCGTTCCATCCACCAATCCAGCAGGATCGCAACTCACCCACCTTCCCAACCAAGCCGCATAATACCGCGCTCCATGATAATAAAGCCCCATTTCCCCATCTCGCTCCTTTCCTGTATAACGATACCGCTTCAAACCTACCTCCGCCACACTGCGCCCACCTTGATAGGACGTACTGCCATAGGGATAATACTCCTCATAGGAAACGATCGCACCCCGATCAGATAATTCCAGACTTGCTGAACCGAGATGATTGCCTAACTGGTAACGGATTAATTGCAGGGGGGAATCATCATTGCCCTGGGTACGAGTTTCCACTAATGCAATTCGTTGCTGATCATTTATGATGTGTAGCGTTTCTCGCTCCAGAATAACCGTAGTACCATCGCCGTTGTACTCACGATAAATTTCCAAACCACCTAAATAAATACGTTCCTTCCTACGAGTAGGAGTCTGTCCTGCATCGGCTTGACGCTCTGTTATTTTGCGGACACGCTGACCACTCGCATCATAAATAAAATAAGTCATTTCAGACTTGCCACCATCATTGCGAACCTGTTGTGACGTTGCTTGCAGTTGATCCTTAAAATCCCACTGCATCAAGGGTAAGTGGGGCATTTGGATCATATTGCCATGCAAATCGTAACGATAACGAGAGGGTAATTGTTTGACATCATTGCCATCCCCAGGCAAACTTGTTGTCCGTAGTCGATTATTGCTTGCTTCATAGTCATAATGGCGAGTCCATCCTCCCCCCATTGCTTGATGAATCATGGTCAAAATATTACCCACTCCATCGTATTCATAAATCTCGGTGTAGTTCCGCATCGCTTGAGCATCATTAGGATGGGGTAAATTACGCCGAGTCCAGTCGTTAGAATCATAGTGGGGCTTGAGGTCTGATCGCGTTTCAGGCGGCTGTTGAGTGATTTGCCCAATATGCTCTCTCCCTGATGCACTGATTAATCGATAAAGCGCATCGTATTGATATTGCGTCGAAGGTGAAACGACTTCTCCATTAAAATAATTGGTTTGTTGGCTATCATCGCGAATGGTGGTGATATTACCGACGGGATCGTAGGTGTAATTCAAATTTTGCAGACGAGTCGGCTGATTGTTGTCGATTCGGGTGGTTAATAGTTGAAGTAATCGGAAGGTCTGGGGATCGTAGCGATACTCTGTTTTGACTCCATTGCCATATTCAATGAATTGACGTTGACCCTTAGCATCGTAATTAATATTGCTGACAAAGGTGGTTCGGGTTGTCGCCCCCCGCAATTTAACTTCAACTTTTTCTAACAAATTCGCTTCATTGAGAATGGGATAAATAATGCTTTGATCAGGAGTGGTTAGGGAAATCGGACGATTTAGGGCATCAAAGGTCGTGAAAGTATCAAAGGTTTTCGGCTCTAATAACGCGATCGCGGCCTGTCCTACCTGGGCAATTTCGGTCAAATTAGCCAACACCATCCAATTAACAGGCTGTTTATATTCCCGTGCCAACTGCCGACTACCCCGCAATAAATTTCCCTTAAAATCAAACTCCCAATTGCTGACCACTCCTGCCCCGTCATAATGCTGAAAGGGTTTTCCCTTGAGATTCCGTTGTTGTGCCTGGGGATGGGTTTCTCCATAAATGAATCGCTCGGTCAAAATTTCGGGTTCTTCTGCTGGCTGAACGTACAAATGGGTGGGACGTTGGAGGGCATCATAAACCGTCCGAAAGCGATACCCTCTGGGGGATTCGGAGACATCGTGGCGAGTTTCCCGATTATTCCAGGCGCGAATGGGCTGACCCGCCACATTATTTAAAATCCAGCGATCGCCAGCATCCATGCTGTGGGAATACAAATTATGTCCTAATAAATCAAAGGCTCGACCGATGATCTGGGACTTCCCTTGGGCATCTTTTTCGGCTATTGCATAAACCATTACCTCATTATTTCTGGCATCAGTTACAAGAATCGTATTACCTTCAATATCTAGGGTGATGCGTGTTTCATATTTGTTGACCCCACCATTATCTGCAATGGTCAAGAAAGTTCGTCCCAGGGTATCGAGATGGGCGATCGCGGGAGTATTAGCATGGGCTGAGGCTTTTTGGGCGGCATCTTTTTCGCTGGCGATCGCGCTGGTATGGGATCGGCTATACCAAGTTGGTAAATAATCCTGTTCGGGCAAACGTCGGAAAAATTCCCCCACATCGGGATCGGTTTTTGGATCGATCAGTAATACCGTATCATTGCTATCCCAGGTCGCCTGTTGCCAGGGATCAAACACGACTTTTTCATAGACATGATTCGGATGGAGAGTTGCCACGACCCGATCCAAGGGATCATAAAATAGGATCGGTGTTACCCCCGTCATCACCATTTCTGTTTCATCTTCATAGAGATGGGTTGAACTAAAAAACGGTTCGTATTGTTTAACGGGTTTACCTTTATTATTAAAAATCGTGCGGCCATTGCCTACCCAACGAGAAATCGTAGGAACAAGCTTGGGTTTCCCGTTCTCTAAAATTAATTTGCCTGGACGATTGGGGTGATTAGTATTGCTTTCCCGTTCAGGAGCCTCGCCTGCTTCTGCTTGAATTTTTTTCTGTATTTCTCTCCCAAAGCCATCGGAATAACTGAAACTTATTTGGACTTTTGAGGGGGTTCCTAAAGGGAGATCACTGAGATGAATTTCGCGGGCGATCGTTGCGGCTACAACAGGTTGTCCATCGGTTTTAAATTGCTCTAGGTCATAAACAATTCGTGTTGTTGCATTGCCCAATAAAGAAGCGGCGATCGCTAACGGATTGGCTAAAAAACTATCAATTTCCGCTTGAGTGAGATCAGCTTTAAATTCTTCTAAAAAGTCTCCCTTTGTCTCGGTTGTTTTACCTAATACTGCGGTTCCTGCTACCATTCCCAAGGCATCAAAAGCCACTTGAACGCGATCGCCATTGGGATCGGTAATTTGTTGGGGTTGCAGTACCCGATAGTCATTCCGAATCTGCACGATATTCGTTTGTGGAGCAGGGAGAGCATCTTGGGTTTCTACTACCAGAAGATGATAACGGTCATAGGTCGTGCGATAAATCCCTCCAAAGGGATCTTTCATTTGTAATGAGAGATAAAATCCATCGGGATCGAACGTCTGCCGTCCTGAAGGAATCCACCAACTCCCGTCTTCTTGCCGATATTTTCCTTCATTGCTCAGTAGGGTATTCAATTCAATCAATGTTATTTTATTGCCATAGACCTGGGCCAACAAACCAGGGGTAAAGGCTAGCTTAAAACTTTCGCACGGTAGAGCCAAAGATTCCACTTCTCCCCAGGGCAACGGGGTCGGATCAAGGGTATTTGCCTCGGCATTAGCACGATAACGTGATCGCACCGATTCTATTAAACGTTTTTGAGGGGTTGCTCCCTCGGTGACGGTTTCATAGGATACTTCGGTTACGGTTTCCAATTGAGTGCGTAGTGTTTCCAAGGAGTAGGGAAATAGCTTGGGGAGTCCTGTAATTTCATAGGTACGGGTCGCGATCGGCACTCCAATACGATACCAATCTTGTTCGTTGGGTTTATTGGTGATCTGATTTTCGGTATAGATAATATGGGTCTTTTCCTGTTCGGGATAACGGGGAAGACGACGGGGATAGGCAATACTCACTGACTGCAACACATTGCCAAAGGGATCAACTTGTAAGACCATTTCATGGCCAATACGCGGATCGGCAGGATTGCGTTCGTAGTGGTAGGAGAGGCTTTCTCGTGGATGGACAAAAAATACAGCATGGGAATTTTGTTGTTGGGACTGGATCACTTCAATCCTAAAATTCTGTTCTGTGACCCGATAGGGATGTTTACTTTGAGCCGTTTGATCTTCTGCATAAATTTCCTGTCGCAACATTAAACCTTTCAGCGATCGACAAGCCTGCCGTTCTTCCCCTGGGCTCAATCCCGTTGGCAAAACCGTATTATTGAGAAAAACTGCGGCGGTGTCTTCTGCATAATATTCAGCGTTGCGGAAATAGTGTTCTAGGCGATCTCGCTCAAAATAAGCCCCTGTATGAAACCAGGTTTTAGTATAGACGGGAGGCACAAAGGATCTGGCATCTAGATTGGAAGAATCAGAAAAAATTTCTTCTGGCGTAATCGTTCCCATTTCTTCCGTATCCCACTGTTCCAGCAGCCCAAAGCCGCGAAATTCTCGTTCTACCCCATCAAAATAGCCGTGATGATAGGCATAACGAGTGACAAACCGATTCCCACTAATGCGATCGTAGGTTTCTATCCGTTCGACGACCAACACAGGAAACGGTAATTTTGTGATCCAAGGCTTCCCTGCCAGTTTATCCTGTAAATAAAATTTGGTAGAAGGGACGTACTGAAAAATGGTTTCTGCCCCCAAGTTATTACGGATTTTCACCAATAAATGGGGTTTTTGTCCCCCCATCAAATCGATATATCGCATCACACGGAGCGCATTACTTGGCAAAGGCGAAGACCAGACTAAACAAGCCGTTCCATTCCCTAATAAATCCAGGGTTGTTACCCCTACTGTCCCGTCGATCGCAGGAAAACTGGGTAACACTCGCTTTAGTGACCAAGCATTTCCCGACTGATTGAAATAAACTTGTACGCCTTCAGAGCTAAGATAAAGCAGATCCGTTGTTCCCGACCCATCAATATCCGCCAAGACGATCCGACGTTGATTAAAAATATCGGGTGCATCAAACCAAGGAGCATGATCCATCGTCACCTTTGCTCCAAACTTTCCATAACCCAGATTTGGCCAATAACACACCTCACCATTCCGAATTCTGGCAATATCCGTCAGTCCATCCCCTGACATATCCGCTAAATAAATAGATTCCGTGCCATCGGCAAAGACAACTCTTGGCCCTTTTTCCTCATCCCAAGCTTGGCGTACTCGTCGCGCTTCTCCAAATCCCTCTTCCGCTAGGGAGCAATGCCAAACAAAACATTCATCTTCCGTGATTAAAATATCGCTATGTCCATCCCCATTGAGATCAATAAACTTCAGATTAGGATTGTCCCAGTCCAGTACGGGAAGAGATTTGAAGGGGATAAACGGTTCCCACTCCTCTAGGGCAGTCCGTTCGTAGAATCCTGGAGTCGCACCCCGAAATGTCACCAGATCCAGTTTTCCATTGCCCGCAAGATCGAGAAACTGAGTATCGCTGGCTAATTTCAGGGCTGGTTGATGAATAACCTGCTCCATTGGGGCAAAACGCGCTTTAATGGACGAAGAATGATTTTCTTGAATCGTGATGGGACTAAGATTCCGCTTATAAAACCAGTTTCCCGCCTGTTCCGTTAAAATTCCTGATAAACCCTCTCCCTCTAAATCAATCCACTGATAGCGCGAACCATCCAATCCCTGGGGCAAATTTTCTAGACTAACGGGATCAATTTCTCGTACCGTTTCGTCAATCTGGGCTTCACTGTAGGTAAACTCCAAAGGAGGCAGAGATTTTGTGATGTATTGACCGTCTAAATCTCGTTTGTAGCCCGTTTGTGTTACTGATTGTAAAAAAGAATAGATAGGATTGTGATTGCTGCTTAGATCTGTTGAATCTGATTGATAGGTGAAATTAGTAGAGCTGACTAGGCAATTTTGTCCGATTTCTGGTAAGTCTGGAAAATGATGAAACATCAACACCCGTTCACAGCGTCGATAGGTACGAATTTCAAACCCTGCTCGGTAGGACGAAAAAGGATCAGGACGAACAGACCACTGCCCCAAATCGCCTGCTTTTGGATTATTTAGATCCTCTTCTCCATAGTCAAATAAGACTTCAAACAACCAATCTGTCCGCAAACTGAGATTTTCATCGGGTTTTCGCGGGGTTTGATTGCCATAGTAAATCTGTTTTAGGTAACGATTCGGCGATCGACTTTTTGCGGTACGGTTGCGTTCCTGGACTTGAGCTTCATTGATGCCTTCCGAGTTTTCGGACTTGTAGTGGTAACGGAGCGCATTCCCTTTGTCATCATAACTTTCGCAAATTAGCCAGCTAAAAACTTGAGAGGAATTATCAGGGTTACTAATACAACTATTCTGGGTTTGCCCATAGAGTGTCATCACATTATCCTTGGAAAGCGATCGCCAGTGTATTTCTCCCGAATCCAGCTTGCTCCAACGTTCGATCCGAGCAAATAAACCCTCAATGCGGGGGCGGTATTGACGAATACGGTAGCCATCCCGTTCAACTTCAGCAAAATGACCCGATTGAAGAACAGGAACTAAATCTTCCGCCCCTGACAAAATAAAAACATCGGACTCTTCCCCATCCTGATAACGAGGTAAGCCTTTATCGGTTTTGCGGGTAATGGAAGGCAAAGATAGATTCCAACCCATCCCAAAGAACCCATTACCCATCCCAGAATCGTAGGAAAGGGATAACTGTGGCCCGAACCCAGACCGTCCTGGACTAGTGGCGATCGGTACTGTCAAATTCCCCGTGCCAGTAACAGGATTAGCCGCAAACTTTTCTCCCATTCCCTTAATGGCTCCACCTCCTTTGGGAAGAGACACAACAGGAGACGGAACAAAATAGCTTTGTCCCTGATCAGCAGACTTCTGAGAAGTGGAAAAGACAGGTGTTTCGAGCATAATCTTTCAGTCGTGTAGAAAAATAGGGAATAGCTCGTAAAATCAGCACTCAAAAGATTTCATTACCCATATCATACTACTTCTGTTTAGACTAAAGTTTAGCAAAAACTAATCCAGGCAACGAAAAAAGACTGAGAAAGTGAAAGAAAAGGAGAATGATGAATTAAAAAGTCTCCTTTATCGATTTAGGAACGGGAGAATAACGCTTTTTAACAACAGGATAATGGATTTTTGCAGTCCGTTTTTTACCTTTAGGCCAGCCTGGTGATTTTCCTCTGGGTTTGGGTGAAACGGCTGGAGTGCCAATCACCGCTAAAATTGTTCCGAAGCTCTGAGCCACCCTTCCTAGAGTGAGAGAAGCTTGTGGGAGAGGCTGGTAGTGATTTAGTAGTAGTGGTGGAGGCTTAAGCTTGTGCTAATTGGGCATTGTAGTCGTGTATAAAGTACCAAATTGCCTCGATATGATTTTTCACATTTTTAGAAAAAGGGAGACTTTTTTGCACCAGTCGAGAAATGCGTTGTCGCAAGGTATTATTTAATCTTTCAACATGATTAGTTTGACCTGTTTCTTTCCCTACTGCCCGATGACGTTTACTCGGAATAACCTTCTCATAGGATACCCAAAAATCTGTATAAGCAACGGCACATTGTCGGGAAACAGCAGGCCGACTTGCCCATAGTTTCTTGGCTGATGCACGGCTTCTGTCTCCAATGTAACAGCCTACAATTTCTCTGGTTTTTCTATCTATGGCTAGCCAGACATAAAACTTATTTTCTTTGGAGAAAACAAATGACCAAAGTTCATCACATTCGATAGTCAATTTCCCTCGTGCTTTTTGGGAAATGCTTACCTGACGAAGCACCGCAGAAAATTTATCGGCTCTCCCCTTAACTGTGTGGAAAATGGTTCATACTAATCACTAATCTAGCAAAGATAACCGTGAAAGGCTCGCTATGAAAAGATTCCATGAATCCATAAGCGTGGGTTATCACACACAATAGCGGAGAGCCCCTCTTCTACATCATCGATAACTTCAGGGGCAAAAATTAAAGAAGAAATAGATTTTTTTGTTATTGAACAACATCATAGTTAAATTTCTCAAAAAATGAGCTAATTAATTTTAAAATTTGCCCTCTGACCACGCAATTCCGTTTAGCGATCGCATTTTAGAATGAGAAAAAGTTAGATAGCGATCGCCAAAAATTAGGTAATTTACCGAAAGAAACCGAATCTTATTACATTAATGTGAATTGATATCAGTTCGGCTTAACTGACCGATTGAAAACGACAAAGAGCTTCATGAATAACCTCAATCCGAAAAACCAATTCCTGAAGTTCCGTCGCAACAATATTATAGTCTCGTAGATATAGATGGGTAATGGTGTTGTGTTGTTGGTTGGCAATTTCAGTTAATCGCTCTTCCTGTCGCTCCTGGAGATGGGTAAGGATATCCTGCATGGTCTCATTGAGTTCGGGTAAAGGCTGGAGCGGTATAGGATTCTCAAGAGCCTCTACAAATTGCGTGAGAGCCTGGGTTACCTGGTTAGTAAAAAGAGCCAAATCGGGATGGGGTTCACTGCCCCTATGTTGTTCAAGTTGGCTTAAAAGAACGGTTACGCCTCGACCTAAGCAGGGAAGATAATTGGTAAGCGTGATCGCGGGTTCCATTGTGGCAAAGGGAGTGTTGGGATCATCCAGTAATCGTTGGAGGGCGGCCTGCATTTGAGTATTGGTTAAACGGATTTTGTGGCGATTTTGGGTTAGAGCAATGGCATTATAGGGAGTTTCACCGAGATACACGGCCATGACGGATTGAAAGTAAACATTCATGTCATTAATCAATTGGATCAAAGCACTAGAAAAGCGTAATTCCTCTTTCATTCGTAGAACACTAAAGGACAAAACAAAGGCGATCGCGGCTCCGATCAAAGTTCCGACTAAACGAGCGGCAATAAAATCTATATTGCCTGAAGTGGACTGAATCGCGCTTAAAATAACGGCAAAGATAGTGACAAAAAAGACCGCTAAACTATAGTGAAAACGGATCAAAGAAAGGGCGATCGCCATTGAACAAACGCCAATAATTTCTAATAACAAAGGGTTATGAACAATAGCCAACAACAAAGAAACGGCCACTAAACCCAAAATAGTTCCAATAATCCGTGAAAAGAAACGCTGAAAGGTCAAACTAAAGTCGGGTTTAAGCACAATAATTAAGGTCAACCCAATCCAAAGTCCGTGAGGAATATGGGCAAAGGTATAGATCAACACCCCCAACGCCGATCCTAATCCCAGACGCAGGGCATGACGAAACAGGGGGGATTCTGCATTAAAATTTTCCTTGAGAGGTTCCCACCAAGATTTTTCTGACGGAATCCAGAGTTCTTTTTCGGCGGGAGTCCGTTTGAGTTTTTGGGCAGGGTTTTGCCATTGATTGCGGTTATGGAGTTGTTGGGCGGTTTGGCTGGCGAGGTAAAGTTGTTGTTGTAATTTGTTTAATGAGGTTTTGATTTGTCCAACGGCGGCATAACTGGCGTAATTTTCAATCTCAGTTTCTAGGGTCTTTTGTTGGAGGATTTGTTGTTGCTCAACGGCTTTAATTAATAATTTCAGGCGATCGCAGTCGGGAATCTTAGCCGTTCCTAAAATTAACTGCCCAATGTCATCTAGAATGTTGGCAACTTCTTTGTGGACATCCTCAAGCAGAATACTTACCGTTGTCAATTGCGGTAAGGGATAGATACGGATGACTTCCTGGAGGGTGATGATCGTCGTCAAAATGCGATCGCTATCCTCAATCAGAACAATTAATAATTCTCGTAATTCACTTTTTCCCCAAAGTCCCACACGGGTATAGGTCAACAATCGACGAGATTCCAATAATAATTGGCGTGGCTGAAGGGAGGCAGGACGTTTTTCAGGTTCAAGGGCGGAAAAAGAACTAAAACTTCTAAGATATTGGGCAAGTCCTCGGAAATTTCGGGCAACAACCTGAAGTAAGGGTTGATTCGGCTGAAAGGGCCAGATTCCCAAGGCGACAAAAATCGCCCAGGCTCCTGCTAATAAAGCCACGAATAATCTTTGTAAAATAGTGTCAATATTCCCCGTCGGCAGATTAACCGCAATCAATAGTGATAATCCGATTACTAGCCCTGCAAATGCTCCATTTTCACCATAAACTGTTAAATATCCTGCTAAAAATAGACCCAGAAAAACGACAACAACGGTTAACCCCAGCGAACCACTGACGAAGGAGCCGATCGCGATCGCTACCATAATCCCCAGGGTTGAACTGAGTAGGGATTTAGCCCGAATGCTATAAAGTCCGCCCACATCCGCTAATAGCAATAATTGAGCAGAAGAGCCGATATTTAACCCCAATTCTGGCTGACCAACGGCATAACCGATCGCGATCGGAATCGCTAGGGCAAAAAAAGTCCGAATGCCCCTAGCAATTTCAATCTTTCCCGTCGGATGGAGGAGAAACTCAAACCGTTTGAGTAGCATAAATTTTGGCTTTTAACCAGTAGGATGGGGTGAATCTTGCTAGTATATAGGGAATTCTCCCGTCTTCCTCATTAGGGATCAACCCAACGCTCATCTGCCTTAATTAAATTGATCAATTCCTCCACGCCTTGGTCTTCGGGAACCCGTTTAATTTCGTCCCGACCCCGATAGAGTGCGATATAACCTGCTTGTTTGCCCACGTAGCCATAATCAGCATCGGCCATTTCGCCTGGCCCGTTGACAATACAACCCATCACCGCAATATCTAGACCCGTTAAATGTTTGGTCGCTTCACGGACTTTATGCAACACATCTTCCAGATTAAATAAAGTACGCCCACAGGAAGGACAGGCCACGTATTCGACCATCGTTTTCCGTAGTCCGAGAGCTTGCAAAATGCTATAGCAAACGGGAATTTCTTTTTCGGGGGCTTCAGTTAAGGAAACACGAATAGTATCACCAATGCCGTCAGCCAAAAGCGTGGCAATACCCGCCGTTGATTTGATGCGTCCGTATTCCCCATCTCCTGCTTCAGTTACGCCTAAATGGAGGGGATACTCCATGCCCAATTCATCCATGCGTTTGACCATCAGACGATAGGCCGCCAACATTACGGGAACGCGGGAAGCTTTCATGGAAATGACGATATTATAAAAATCGAGGGATTCACAGATTTTAATGAATTCTAGGGCAGATTCCACCATTCCCAGCGGAGTGTCGCCGTAGGTAAAAAGCATTCTTTCTGATAGGGAGCCATGATTGACTCCGATCCGCATCGCCTTACCCTGATCCCGCAAAGAAACGACCAAAGGTTCTAGGGTTGCGCGGATTTTATCGCCAATTTCTGCAAATTCTGAGGGACTAAATTCTTCGCGATCACTTTTTGGTTTTTCAAAAACATAAAGTCCTGGGTTAATCCGCACCTTATCGACGTGTTTGGCGACTTCGAGGGCGATTTTCATGCCATTATGGTGAACATCGGCAACTAACGGGACAACTTGATAGGTTTTGGCTAATTTTTCCTTGATTTCTGCTAGAGCTTTAGCATGGGCCATACTGGGGACGGTCACACGAACAATTTCGCAACCAATTTCGTGTAAACGACGAATTCCTGCCACTGAGCCGTCAATATCGAGGGTATCTTCATTGATCATGGATTGCACGACCACAGGATTTTGGCCGCCGATGGTCACGTTTCCTACTTTTACGGGACGGGTTTTACGACGATGGATGGTGGTATCAAATTCAGGGGAGGTTTCGATGGACGCGATCGCTGTTGGGTTTTCTAGGGTTTGCATAGATTTTGCAGAGGGGCAGTTCGGCCTCGCTCACTGTAAATTGATGTAGGTTCGTTTCTATTTTCGCAAAAAGTGGTCAGGATGGCAGAGCAATGAGTTTGATCTGACCATACCCTTGGGTCAATGTCATCATCTAATTTTCATTTAAGGCTGGGAATACTTGAGAATAGAAAATCTCTTTTTGATCTCCTGAACTTCTTCTAATTTTTCTTGTTTTTCGTAGAGGTCTAAGGCTCGTTGAAGATCGGCGATCGCCTTTTTTCGATTATTTAATGCTTGATAAAGCGTCCCTCGATTAAAATAAGCCTCCGCATTATGGGCATTTAATTTGATAGCTTGGCTGTAATCCTTGAGCGCGGCTGAATAATTTTTGAGAAATTCATAGGTAATTCCCCTTTGAAGATAGGAATTATCATCATTAGGCTCAAAAAAAATCCCTTGATTGTGGTCTTTGAGGGCCATAGTAAAGTTACCTAATTCTCGATAGGCAATTCCTCGATTAATATAGGCTAAAGTATTTTTAGGATCTAGAGAAATCGCTTGGGTATAATCTTTGACCGCTTCTTTAGGGATGCCTAATTGTAAATAGGCTCCCCCTCGGTTGGTATAGGCATCAACATTTTTAGGGTCTAGAATAATGGCCTGATTATAATCCGTAATGGCTTGTTGAAAATTTTCTAAAAACGCATAGGTATCTGCTCGATTAATGTAGAAGAAAGCATTACTGGTATTTAAACGAATTGCCTGATTAAAATTGGCGATCGCCTGTGGAAAGTTTGCTAATTTTTGATAAACAAGACCTCGATTATTGTAAGCTAGAGCGTAACGAGGATCGAGAAGAATTGCTTGATCATAATCTGCGATCGCCTTTGGATAATTCTCTAAAACCCAATAAATGACCCCTCGATTAAGATAGGCCAAAGAATTATTTCCATCAAGGAGAATTGCTTGATCATAATTCTCTAGAGCTTTGGGAAAATTTCCTAATGTCCCGTAGGAATTGCCCCGATTGAAATAGGCATTCGCTTGATCGGGATGGGCAAGAATCACTCGATCCAAATCGGCGATCGCCTTTTCAGGTTTGCCGATGGTGTTGTAAGTCATCGCTCGATTAAAATAAATCTCGGTATTATCAGGATTCAGACGAATGGCTTCGGTGAAATCTGCGATCGCCTTTGCATAATCCCCTTGTTTGAGTTTTTCTAATCCTGCGGCAAAAATATCTTGCTCAACTTGCGCTAAGACGGGCGAGACAAAACAAACAAAATAACGCTCTGGAGCAATCCCCAAAAGAGCGTTAGTTACGATGAAAGTGATGGTAATAGGAACTAATTTTTCCTGAAAAAAATCATTTTTAATGAGGGATTTATAAAATGTTGTAAAAACGATGCCATCACGAAGCGATTGATTGGTATCATCTTTTATTTTGTCTTTTTCTAAATGATCACATTTTCTGTCTTTAACAAAATCAATCCTTGAGATCAGAATATTTGGGAGCGTTTTAATCCTGTTAATCCTAATGAGGTCGTCAATCTTGCTCATAAATTACTACTGTAGCTTAACTAAAAGCTAATATACCATTATGTTTGAGCTTTGATGACTTCTGTTAAACCTTGGAGTAATCTTTGATGATCGGCTTCTGTGCGGACTGCTACCCGAAAAAAGCGATCGCCAAGTTCAGGAAAACTGAGACAATCCCGAATTAAAAGTTGATGATTAATTAAAAGTTGTTTCTGTAATTGGGAACTAGGAAAATTGGTTTTGACTAAAATAAAATTAACTGCTCCTGAAAGCGGTGATAATCCAGGAATTTGGGTTAAACTTTCTGCTAATTGCAGTCTAGCTGATTTTAACCAGTTCCAGGTTTGTTGTTGAAAAACGTGATCCTCAATGCCCGCGATCGCCGCCGCTTCTGCCAAAATATTCACAGGCCAGGGATCGCGCCAAGCTTGCCACCGTTGCAGATAATCAGGATGGCCAATGGCATAACCCAAGCGCAATCCAGGCAAACTATAAAACTTCGTTAGCGATCGCAAAATAATTAAATTGGGATATTTTTCTACCAAACCCAGGAGACTTTCTGACTTCTCTGGCGGCAAAAAATCCATAAAAGCTTCATCAACAACCACTAGGGAAAATTGATCCAACAGAGGTAAAATTTCAGATTTTCTAAAAAGACGACCCGTCGGATTGTGGGGATTATTTAAGAGCAGACTTGTCTGAGAATAATCTGCTGGCGGGATAATTTGAGTTAGTATGTTTTGTGAAAAAATATCGAAGGAAATCGCTTTTATTTTTGCGGAAAAAGCCGTTAACGCTCGATAGTAATCTGCAAATCCAGGAGTTAATAAAATCGTTTCGTTTGCGTTGGCTAATTCCCGTCCTGCCCAGGTTAGCAATTCCGCCGACCCATTACCCGGCAAAATCCAATCCCCAGGAATATCATGAAAATTGGATAAATGCGATCGCAGAGAACAATAATTGGGATCAGGATAATTTCTGAGTTGAATCAAAGCCGCTTGGAGCGCATTAATAACACTAGAAGGCGGCCCCAAGGGATTAATACTAGCTGAAAAATCTAGCAAAGAAGAAGCTGGACAGCCCGCAATTTCTGCCGCCCAAGCCAAATTTCCGCCATGATTTGGTTGATTCACCTAAGCAGGAGTATTCTTATCGGGTGCCACTTTATCTTTAAATAATTTACCCGCAGAAAAGGCTGGAACTTTGGTAGCAGGAATAATCATTTTTTCGTTGGTTTTAGGATTGCGGCCTTCCCGTTCTTTCCGTGAGCGTGCTTCAAAGGAACCAAAGCCCACTAGGGTTACCTTATCGCCTTCAGAAACCGCTTCCATAATGGAATCGATCGCTGCCGTCAGCACTGCATCAGCCTGTTTTTTAGTGACAGAGGCTTTCTCAGCAACGGTGTGAATTAATTCAGCTTTATTCATTCGATAATCTCCTTTAGAGTCTCGTTTTTGGTGTTTTTGGGTAAATCTCTCCCGTTGAAACTTCGCCAGGAGGCTTAACTAATCGGTTGATCAGACTAGATTTATTGGGGTTAATCGCTAGAATCCTGATAGACTAGCTATTTCAATGATTTATTCTAAGGGGTAATTGCCAAATTTGGATCAAATAAACGATGAATTTAGAGAGATTTTTTCGGATTTATTTATATTTTGTTACTTGATGCCCAATATTTAAGAAAAGTTCCCCTCCCATTTTGACTCAAAATTTTCTATTTAAATGGACTCAAAGTCTTGCTCTATAAGCATTTTAGCTCTTACTGATCAACTCTATCTCCTCAAAATGTTACAAACTCAGCCAGGTAATTGCCTGACGAATCCAATCTTCAACGTTAGGATTTTTGTGTAGCGTTGTGTCTTGACTGAGAGCCGCGATCGCCCGATTAATCTCTGCTTGAGTATAACCGAGGGCCAAAAGCGTCATTTCTACATCATTCACAATACTTGAGTCGGGCAGATTCGTTGCCTGGGGAAGTCCAGAAGCCTCCCGCCATTGGGCCAATTTTGTTTTCAGTTCGAGGGCAATGCGTTCGGCGGTTTTTTTACCGACTCCTGGGGTTTTGCTCAATTGTTCCATATTCCCCATAATGATCGCCTGTACCAAACCCTCTAGCCCCAGGGTATCCAGCAGCGCGATCGCTAACTGAGTCCCAATCCCACTGACGCTAATCAGTTGGGAAAACAAATCTCGTTCCGCAGGAGTGGCAAAACCAAAAAGTTGTTGTTGATCTTCTCGGACATAGAAATGGGTAAAAATTTGAATAATCTCCTGGGTGTCGGGGGTCAAACTGTGGGCAAAACTGCTCGGAATCTGGATTTCATAGCCCGTTTGATTCACCTCTAGGATAAGCATCATTCGATTTTGAAAATTTTTACCAACGGAAACACATTGCCCTTTGAGATAATTAATCATGTTTTAGTGAAAATCCTATAACAAGGGGCTTAAGCTCCTTGCTGTATGCGTTTTGAATGATTAGGAATGAAAAATAAATAACCTGTGCTTTTTTCTGTGATGAACAAATTCTACAAAGAACTCTTGTTCTTGATTATTGAGATTATAGGTTCGTATCCCCCCAATTAATACCTTTTTTGTAGGGGCTTAACACTGTTAAGCCCTTTTATGCGTTTATCAAGCAATACATTGTCTGTTGACCCTTAAGATTAAGAACATAATGGCATTATGTCCCTACGGAAATCGACATCTTGAATGCACAACTTATTAAATCCTTGTTCCTTAACAGCTTAGTCCTACCATCGTTTCTCGTCCGTGAGGTTCTAGCAAATAAGATAAATCCGGCCCCATCGGCACAATACCCCCTGGATTAACAGGAAACAGATTACCGTAATAATCTTGCTTAACTTGCTCTAAATTACAGGTTTGGGCGACTCCTGGTAGTTGATACATATCTCCCAAATAGGCTCCTAAATTTTGATAATCCTGAATACGGTGGACATTACACTTAAATAAACCGTAATATACGGCATCAAAGCGAAATAAGGTTGTAAATAGACGCACATCAGCCAGGGTGACCTGATTGCCACAGAGGTAGCGATCGCGACTTAACACGTGATCAATTTCATCCAAGGTTGCAAAAAGAGCTTGGCAAGCTTGCTCATAGGCCAATTGGGTTTGGGCAAAACCGCAACGATAAACGCCATTATTCACCATTTGATAGATTTTCTCATTCCAGTAGTCAATTTTTTCTCGTAAAGCCTCTGGATAAAGGTCAAGCTCAGGATAGGTCGCCCATTCATTAAATTCACTATTTAACATGACAATGATTTCCGCACTCTCATTGTTGACGATCTCCTTCTTTTTTTCGTCCCACAAAACAGGAACTGTTGACCGACCCGCGTAACCTGGTTGAGCCAAAGCATACAGTTCAGGCAAGGTTGTACAGCCTTCCTCGGTTTGCCCTAACACCCAAATGCCCGACTCCGACGACGGAATGACCACAGAAAACGCGATCGCCTGTTCCAAACCCTTTAAGGCACGAACCACCAAGGTGCGATGGGCCCAGGGACACCCCAATCCCACATAGAGACGATAACGCCCTTTTTCGGGGGGATAGGGATTCTCAGGCTCTGTTCCCACAAAATTTCTAAACTCACTTTGAGGGCGAATATACTCACCTGACGCATTGCGAGGAGCCAATTTCGACATCATTTGATGCCAAATCGTTGTCCAGACCCATTTTCCGAAACGAATGATAAATTTAGAGGGAAGAGCTTTTGACATGGATATTTTAGGTATCTAAAAATACTTTTTGGGTTGCAAAAATCCTTAATGATAAAAAAGTGTCCTGGAGCTTTTTTCAGAAAAATTATCTTAATCAAAGCTTAAACTAAAATAGCTTCCTTCTTGACTAACATTTAATTTTTTTAGCCAAATCTCAGTTTTTTAACTAAGATTATTATCAATAATATCTACATTATAATTAACCTTTTAAAACCGTGAGTTTATCCAGTCAAATTAACCATCCCGAACGCACTTATTTCGAGCGATCGCTCAAGCGTCTAGAGCAAGATATCCTCCGTATGGGGGCCTTAGTCGAAGAATCCTTCCGCCTGAGTCACCAAGCCTTGTTTGAGCGCAATTTAGAGATTGCTCAAAAAATCCCCGAACTAGATAAACAAATTGATCTGTACTACCGTCAAATTGAGCAAGAATGCGCTACTTTTTTGACCCTGCAAGCTCCAGTCGCCCAGGACTTGCGGTTATTAAGTGCTTTTATGCAGCTTGTCAGAGATTTAGAGCGAATTGGGGATTACGCCGAAGATATCGCTGAAATTGCCATTAAATTATTTAGCTATCCTCCCCAGGACTGTATGACGGAAATTGCCGCCATGTCTCGTCATGCCCAGTTGATGTTAGCCACCAGTTTGGTTGCCTTGACGGAATTAGACCGAGACGCGGGGCCAAAAGTGAAACACCTAGATGACACGGTGGATGATGCCTACGCCCATCTTTACCAAATTCTGGCTTTTCAACAAGACATTAAAGGCGTAATAGAGCCGACCGTACTCTTGGTTCTAGTCATTCGACACCTAGAACGGATGGCCGACCACGCGACAAACATCGCTCAACGGGTTTCCTACATTGTCACAGGAGAACGAAATTGACCCTAACCCCTTGTAATTATGCAAAAAAATCATGCCTTGTCTATCTAAGGCGCATAAAAATCGAAAAGTCGTGTATCGCAGATCACAAAAAAACTTGAAAAATATTCATGAGAGTCTATAATGTGAAGAATCTATACACAAATACTTTTCTATAGATAAGCTTGTATGCAGTTCAGTGTGTGAAAAAATCAACGAATTTATTAAGTTTCTAGCTTTGCTAGGCTAATTTTTCGTCAGTTTATTTAGTGGTTTAGGTGTGAGGCACTAGTGACAATGAAAAAACAATTATGGCAGCTCGTTAAAGCAATGCCTGCGGCTCTGGGGACTTCCTTTTTGGTTGCCCAAGGCGCGATCGCGGCTCCCGATTCAACAACAGAAGCAAAAACCCCTGCGGCGGATCAATCCGTAACGCCAATGGTGGCAATGCCCCAGTTAGCAACTTCTGCGGACGGATTAGATCTAGTCCGTCGTCGTCAGCAATTAAAGAAATTTAACGATAACAACAGTGATGCGGGGATGTCCCAGGTCACCAGTGTTTCTGAGTTGCGGGATGTGCAACCCACCGAGTGGGCCTACGAAGCACTTAAAAGTTTAGTTGAACGCTACGGTTGTATCGTTGGCTATCCTGATAGAACTTTTCGAGGCAATCGTGCCTTGTCTCGCTGGGAATTTGCGGCGGGTTTAAATGCTTGTATGAACGTTATGGAACGTTTACTTCAGGAAAATGTCGCCGTTATCCGCGAAGACATCGACAAACTCAAGGCCCTGGCGCAACAATTTGAACAAGAATTAGCTGCTTTGGGTGTAAGAGTTGATAACTTAGAATCTCGTACAGCTTTCCTAGAAGACCACCAATTCTCCACAACCACTAAATTGGGCGGCACGACCGTTATTGCATTGGTCGATCAGTTTGGAGGCGATAAAGCCCTAAATTGGAGGCAACAAAATGCTTTGGATACTAATCAACGATTAAGTGGCGGGGGAACTTCCCTAAGTAATCGTGGCACGCCCCAAGGCACAACCCCTGTGGAAGAAAATTTCACCATGGGCTATCGGGTTCGCTTGAACTTTGATACCAGTTTTACGGGTAAGGATTTACTCAGAACTCGTCTAGAATCGGGCAATGTTCCCAACTTAAATAGCCCCACTGGCACTAATAATGCTCGTTTATCCTTTGATGGTTCTCGCGAAAATCAAACCTACATCAATAAACTGTTTTATCGGACTGGTATCGGTAGCAACATGACCGCTTGGGTTGGTGCTTACGGTTTAGATTTAGACGATGTTTTCAATGTCTATAACCCTATTTTGGCTAGTGGCGACACGGGGACTCTATCTCGCTTTAATCGCTTTAATCCCTTACTGTACCGCGCACAAACGGGTGCTGGTGCCGCGTTCAAATACAACTTCAGTAAAAATATCTCTGCGACTGCTACTTATTTAGCAGGTGGCGATCGCGCAGGAGATCCCAAGAATGGTGGGGGGTTATTCAATGGAGAATTTGCGACAGGCGCACAGCTAGACTGGAAAATTACCGATTCCTTGGGAATTGGTGCAACTTTCCTCCATGCCTATTTCCGTGGCCCTTCCTCAAATGATTTTCCCTACAACAATAATCAATCCGTTAATATCACCAGTAGCACGGGTAGTGCAGTTGCCAGCGATCCTTTCTACGGTGCGCCAACAACCCGTGATAGCTATGGTCTTTCAGGAAATTGGAGAATTACTGACACGATCAACCTGTCAGCAACAGGAGCCTATGCTTCTGCCTCTGCTCAGGGTTTAGATAAAAACGGATTCAACCGTTCTGGATATGGTGCTGATCTCTGGACTTGGAATGCGGGACTTTCCTTCCTCGATTTAGGAAAAGAAGGTGCGGTTCTATCGGTAGCGGGTGGTTTGATTCCCCAAGCAACCAATGTTACCAATCGTCCTGGTGATCCCATTAACCAAGACTTGGATGCGACTTATTTGATTGAAACTCAATATAAGTTCCCTGTTAACAAAAATATTCTAATCACCCCAGGTGTCTACGTGGTTCTTAATCCTCAAGGAAATAGCAATAACTCTGCTATCTGGGTTGGAGTATTACGGACAACCTTTACCTTCTAATCAAGAGGAAGGTGAAAATAATTAGAGGGAATAAGCTGAAATAAGCTGTTCTCTCTTTTTTTTTATGGGTGATTTTGGAAAATTGAAATTTGATCGCCCCTTAGCTCCCCTAATACTGGGGGACTTTCCATCTATTTCTTCAAAGTTGGAGGGCTAGAGTGGCAAAACAGCCCTTAAATCAGCAACGAAAAAAATCCTCCCATTGAGGAGGACATTTTCTGTTCTTGAAGGAAAAAACTTGAGCAAGACTAATTTAACTGACAAGAGTCTCGATAGCACCACCGTAAAAGAGTGATACCAGTGACAATTTTTAGAATTTCCAGTAGCCAATAACTCCATTGCAAGGAAATCATGTCCGTCGGCATGGTATGCACTCCATTAAAAAGGTTCATCTCAAAACCAAATCCACTGAGGGCGGGAGTCAATCCGTAGGTATAAATGAGCGCGATCGCCAAAAGTAAACTGGATAAAACAATTGACCAGCGTTCTTGTAAATGGGGTAGGGAATGATTGCGATTAAAAATCAAGAAGCCAGACAAAATCAAGGCGGCACACAATAATTCAAGATGGTTAAACAGACCAAACAGCAGATAACCTGCGGTAACAAAGCCGCTCTGTTCCATCATTCCGGAAGCAAGCAAACTGGGAATAATCAGAATATCAATCACTAAACTCGCACTAATCCAAAACCCCAAAGTGAACATCACTAGAGTTGTCCAACTGAGGGACTGAATGGAATTTTTCGACACACTATTCATAGGAATCCTCTTATCTCTATCCTATACTTCTCTATTATTTAGGATGTTTAGACGAGGCAACAGAAAGAGAGGGATTTCGACACGTAAATTTACATTAAACGACAAAATCAGTAAAAAAAGTTTATATTTTGGAATCATGAATTACCAAAAATCTGTGACCTGATAACCCAATTGCGAGATCATTTTCCGCAGTAGGGGAAGACTCAACCCGATGACATTAGTGTGGCAGCCGTCTATTTTGTCGATGAAGAGTCCTCCTTTTCCTTCGATCGCAAAGGCTCCTGCACAGTTCAGGGGTTCCTGACTCTCGACATAGGCTTTAATCGTTGAATCATCAATATCGGCAAAATGAACCTGGGTAAGGCCACAACGGATAATTTTTTTGTCTTGGGTTTGATCGATTAAAACATGACCCGTATATAAAAAGCCAATTTGACCCCGCATTCCTTGCCAACGGGCGATCGCAATTTCAGCCGATTCGGGTTTACCGTAGGATTCGCCATTAACCACTAATAGGGAATCACAGCCAAGAATGAGAGATTGCTCCAACTGACTGGCAACGGTTTCTGCTTTGCATCGAGCCAGGGTTTCCACCAATGCAACGGTGTCAGTCAATTGAATTTGGGATTCATCAAAATCACTCTGGTGAATAATGGGCTTGATTCCCACTGTTTCTAATAATCTGCGGCGGGCGGGAGAAGCAGAAGCGAGAACAAAGGGCGGAATCATGGAGGAAAATTAGGAATTAAAAAACAGTGAAAGATTGAGCAGAGGTTTCAAATAAGCTTTTAACCTTATCCCAATTTTTTTCGGGAGTGGAAAGGTTAAAGGTGACTAATTTACCCCGATTAACGGTGACACTGGCTAGATCATGACGTTCTTGATTATTTGGTAATTTAACCAGATATTCCAAGACGTAGTAAATCTTTCCGTCATTTTCGTGTTGATCTGCACTCAGTAATTCTGCTTGGCGATCGCTATTGGGATCATCATTAATTTTTTTGAGAAATCTGACTCCCACTTCGCTGGGGGTTCCGAGTTCCGTTAGGGTTTTATTTTTGGTGACATCGCTGATGATGACGCTTAAATTCTCAGTCGTTTCAATCAAATCTCGAAAAACCACA